>CBJLAJ010000057.1:0-30265 GCA_966421005.1 uncultured Paraburkholderia sp. | reverse complement strand
AATTGCCTCACGCAGCACAGAGGCCTGATCCTTCAGCGACTGCGCCGCGGCCGCCGCCTCTTCGACGAGCGCCGCGTTTTGCTGGGTCACTTTGTCCATTTCACCGACTGCGCGATTGACCTGCTCGATGCCCGCGCTCTGCTCGCGCGACGCATGACTGATTTCCTCGAGGATCTCGTTGACACGCCGCACCGACTGCACGATCTCGCCCATCGTCGAGCCGGCATTCGCCACGAGCGCCGCACCCTGGTCGACCGTATTCGTCGACGATTCGATGAGCGCCTTGATCTCCTTCGCCGCTGTCGCCGAGCGCTGCGCCAGACTGCGCACTTCCGAGGCCACGACGGCGAAGCCACGGCCTTGCTCGCCCGCTCGCGCAGCCTCGACCGCCGCATTGAGGGCGAGGATGTTGGTCTGGAACGCAATGCCGTCGATCACCCCAATGATGTCGCCGATCTTTTGCGAACTCGACGTGATTTCGCTCATCGTCCGAACGACATCGTCGACCACACTGCTGCCGCGTGTCGCAACGTCGGCGGCCTGTTCCGCGAGATTCGCGGCTTGCGCCGCGCTATCCGCGTTGTGCTTCACATTGGCCGTCATCTGATCCATGCTTGACGCCGTTTCGACAAGCGCCGCTGCCTGTTGCTCGGTGCGCTGCGACAGATCGGTGTTACCCGCGGCGATTTCGCTCGCGCCGACATTGATGTTTTCGGCACCGGCGCGCACGCGCGAGACCGCATCGGCCAGACCCTTCTGCATTTGTGCCAATGCAGACATGAGGCTTGCTTCGTCGTTGCCGCTCACAGGCACGCGAACCGTGAGATCGCCCTGTGCCATGCGCCGGGCCGTCGCGATCGCGATTTCCAACTCGCCGCCAAGTTCGCGGCGCACGCTGCGCAAGACGAGCACCATGGCGACGGTCGACAACGCGCCCAGCACGCCAGTGATGAGCGCCCAGCGGACGATGGCGTCCTTGAATGCGGCGTTCACGTCATCCATGTACATGCCCGTCAAGATGAACATGTCCCACGGCGCGAAGCGCAGCGAATACGACTTTTTCGGCACGGGCTCCTCGCTGCCCGGCTTCGACCAGAGGTAGTCCGTGAAGCCGCCGCCTTCCTGGCTGCCGGCCTTGACGATATCGAGGTACACATGGTTGCCGGCCGGATCGGTAAAGTTCGACAAGTCCTTGCCGACGAGCTGCGGTTTGATCGGATGCATCAGCACGATGGACTTCGAATCGTTGACCGATAAGTAGCCGTCCTGGCCGTAGCGCATGACCTTCAGCGTCTCGAGCGTTTGTTTCTTGGCCTCTTCTTCTGTCATCACGTGTTGTTGCGATAACGCGTAGTAGTGCCTGGCGATGCTTTCGCCCTCCTGCACGAGCGCCTTCAACTGATCGCGACGATCCTGGAGCAGCGATTCGTGGTAGCGCCATACGCCCGCAATGGCGATCAGGATCAGTCCAACCCATAGCACAGCCACCATCGAGCCGAGCTTCTGATTCAAAGACATCTTGCGCATTTGTAGTTTCACCGGGAGTCGAGTCGTTCACGGTGGCATGCGCGAATCGCGCACGCCACGCCTGCCCGTTTTATCGGCACTTTTTTGGTGCGGCTCAGGCGGGGAAACCCTGATGAGATTAGCGTGATCGATATGAAGAATCGCGGCGCGCGGATGCTCTGGCACCGTATTCTCGGCGCCCACCGGCCTCATGAAGAGATTAATAACAACGGCTCAGACGGGGTCTTTGTCGGGCGGCCCTTCGGGGCGCTGAGGTTCGTCGTTGTGATGGCCGGGCGAGGGGGGAACGAGCGGTTCGCCTTCCGGGTCCCGCGTCGGATCGGCGAGCGGGTCGGGATTCGGTGTGGTGTGCATCCAGTAACTCATGAGCGGCCCCGCGAAAAAGGAAGTCGAACGAGAAAGCCGAAACCATGAACGGCGGCATCGCCTCCTCTTTATAGGCCATTCGCGCGAAGCTTGCGCCCCGTATTGCCGGGGGGGCTCATCGGCCACCTCGTCTGGCGTTCGACACGATACGATCCGTGTCTTGCGCCGCTTCAGTTCCGATCGCCAGCATCGACGGTACACGGGCCATCAGAAGATCGATAGCGGCGCGCATGCGCGTGGGCAAATGGCGCGTGCGGCGCCAGGCCAGATGCATTTCCACGCGCGGCCCAGGCGTATCGCTCAGTACCTTGACGAGTTCGCCGGAACGCAATGCGTCGGCGATCAGCCAGCACGGTAGTCGTGCAATTCCTGCACCCGCCTTGGCGGCTAGCGCAATGGTCTCGAGATCGTCGAAGCGCAGCCGTTGTTTCATCGTGATGTCGCGCATCGTTCCGCCCGGGTCGGAAAGCGGCCATGGCGCGTCGCGTCGTCCGCTCGCGTAGACCACCGCGTGATGCTGTGCGAGATCGGCGACACAACGCGGCGTGCCGTGCCGCGCCAGGTATTCAGGCGCGGCGATGAGCACCATGGTCTGCTCGCCGAGCTTGCGCGCGACGAGGTCGGTCGGCACATCGCACAACCGGCCACTGCGCACGACCAGATCGACACCTTCGCCGACGAGGTCGACTACGCGATCGGTGAAACTGATTTGCAGCTCCAGACGCGGATAGCGCGCGGCCATCTCCAGCAGCAGCGGCGCGACACATTGGCGCCCGAACAAGACCGGCACGCTCACGTGCAAACGCCCCTGCGGTTCGTATCGGGCGGCCGCGAGCGCGGTTTCGCCGGCTTCCAGCTCGGCGAGCGCGCGCACGCAATGCGAGTAAAACGCCGCGCCGTCTTCAGTGAGGCGCTGAGCGCGCGTCGTGCGTTGAAAGAGCCGCGTGCCGAGCCGCTCCTCCAGCCGAGCGATGCTTTTGCCTATTGCCGAGCGGGTGAGATTCATCCGCTCGGCGGCGAGCGCGAAACTGCCAGCCTCCACGGCATGGACGAAGGCGGAAATTCCTGTCAGACGGTCGGTCAAGGTGGACCTCGATTCAGCGCTTATTGGTTCCGCGAAGTCTACAACGACGGGAAAAAATGCCACCACCGGTTCCTCATTTTCCTCTTTAAGCTGGTTGCGTCCGACAAACATCGTAAGGAGTCCCTATGAGTCGCCTGATGCAGAAGTGGGTGGTTGCACAACCGGGTATGCAGCACCTGCGCATGGAAGAAGCGCCGCTGCCCGTACCGGCCGCGAACGAGGTGCTGGTGCGCGTGAGCGCGGTATCGCTCAACTATCGCGATCTCGGCGTGATCGCAGGCGTTGATGGCGCGCCTGCGATGCCGTTTCCTCTGACGCCCGGTTCGGATATGGCCGGCGTTGTCGTCGCTACCGGCGCGGGCGTGACGCGCTTTCGCGAAGGCGACGGCGTGATCGGGACGTTCTGGGCAGGCTGGATCGACGGAGATTGGCCTGAACATGCGCGTGTCATCGGCGGCGGGCTGCCGGGTGTGTTGGCGCAGTACGTCGTCCTGCATGAGAATTGGGCTGCGCATGCGCCTCGCTCGCTCGATGCGCTCCAGGCGAGCACGCTGCCGTGCGCCGGACTCACTGCCTGGTTCGCGCTCGTGGAAAAGGGCGCGTTGCACGCCGGTCAGACGGTGGTCGTACAAGGCACGGGCGGTGTGGCGCTGTTCGGGCTGCAACTGGCGAAGGCGCACGGCGCCAACGTGATCGTGACTTCGAGCAGCCGCGACAAGCTGGCACGTGCGCTCGCGCTCGGCGCCACGCACGGCATCGATCGGTCCCAGCAGCCGCGCTGGGATGAAATCGTGCGAGAGCTGACCGGGGGGCGGGGCGCCGATCACATCTTGGAACTCGCGGGGGGCGACAACCTCGGCGTGTCGCTTCGCGCGCTGCGGCAAGGCGGACGAATCTCGCTGATTGGCGTGCTCGGCGAGCTCACCATGACACTGCCGAGCGTACCTTCGTTTCTGATGCGGCCGGTTATTCAAGGCATCGGCGTCGGGCATCGGCGGGCGCTCGAAGCACTCGTGCGGGCGATCGATGCGACGGGGATCAAACCCGTTGTCGATACCGTCTATTCGTTCGACAGATTGCCCGAGGCGCTCGCGCATTTGGAACGTGGCGCGTTCGGAAAAGTCGTCGTGAAAATCGGCGGCTGAGGAAGGCGTTCAAGTGGGCAGCGCGTTTCGCTCGTCTTTCGCCCGTTATCGACGGCGTAAGTCCCCGGGCGTATCGATATCTGCAAGCACACCCGGGTCGTCGACCTCGATCGTCGTCAGCTCGGACGACGCAAGCAGGCTGCGGGCGCCCACGTCGCCGTCGAGCGCGGCAAGCGTTTCGCCGTGTACCGCGGCGAACCCGACCGGGTGCCCGCGCTGCCCCTCATGGACCGGCGCGACAATCGTCGCGCCCTCGTCCAACTTGCGCGCCACGGCTTCGATCGTCGCGGGCGAGATCCATGGCATATCGGCCAACGCGACAACCCAGCCATCCGCTTCCGCACTTGCATGGACGCCGGCAGCCAGACTCGCCCCCATGCCGCGTTCGGCGTCGGCGGCAAAGATGACCTCACAGCCGGCCTCGTTGAGCAGATGCGCAAGCGCTTCCGCGCCGGGCCTCACGACCGCGATGACACGCGGCAATACCGCCAGCATCGCATGCGCCGCGGCGCGCGCGACGGGCATGCCATCGGCAAGCGGTACGAGGAGCTTGTTTTGCTGCCCCTGTGGATCGAAGCGCGTGCCGCGTCCGGCGGCTAGCAACAATCCGGTGGCGAGTGAGGCATAGGTCATCGGCGGGTCCGTCGGGGAGCGTGACCTCGATTGTGCGCGGCGACCGGTCTCGCGGCAACCGGGGCATCGCGGCGGCCGCTGCGATGATTTGTGCGACCGGACCATCAATCGGGCGAATCGGGCCCCCGTCCACGCTCAGGCCGTCACCGGCACAAGAACCTTGTCGAGTGTGATCGGCAAATCGCGTACGCGCACGCCGGTCGCGTTATAGACGGCATTGGCGACGGCCGCCGCGACACCGGTGATGCCGATCTCGCCAATGCCGCGTGCGCCGAGCGAGTTGAACCGCGTGTCGGGCACATCGAGCACGGTCACATCGATCGTACCGATATCGGCATTGACCGGCACGTGATACTCGGCCAGATTGGCGTTGACGAAGCGGCCGTAACGCGCATCGAGCACGCTTTCTTCTTCGAGCGCGGCGCCGATGCCCCAGACGATGCCGCCCATCAACTGAGAGCGGCCGGTCTTGGTGTTCAGCAGCCGGCCCACGTCATAGACTGCGACGACTCTTGGCACGCGAATCGTGCCGAGCGACGCGTCGACATGCACTTCGGCGAACACCGCGCCGAACGAATCGAACACGAAGTGCTCGTGCTCGTCGCCGCTGCGCGCTGTCGCCGTGGCTTCGATAGGGCGCGATCCGGCGCGCGCAATCACCGCGGCGGCGGGATCGCGCTGCGTGGGCCGCGCACGATTGACCACCCAACCGTCGACGACCGTGAGTTCCTCCGCAGCGACCCCGTGAAGCGGCGAATCGCGATCGGCGCGTGCAAGCTCGATCAGTTGCGCGCGCGCCGTGCTCGCTGCTTCGTACACGGCCGGTGCCACGCTCGCGACCGATTGCGAGCCGCCCGATACGGGCGCGTGCGGCAGCGTCGAATCGCCGAGACCGAAACGCACCCGATCGACTGGAAAGCCGAGTGCGTCCGCTGCCACTTGCGTCATCACGGTGTAGGTGCCTGTGCCGAGGTCTTGCGTCCCGGACACGACGTTTGCCGTCCCGTCGGGCAGGATTTGTGCCGTGGCCGAGGCTTCGCTGCGCCGCGCGGGGTAAGTCGCCGTTGCCATGCCCATGCCGATCAGCGTGTCGTCCGCGTGCATCGTGCGAGGTTTGCGGGGGCGCCTCGCCCAACCGAAGCGTTCGGCGCCGACGCGATAGCATTCGCGCAACTGCTTGCTCGACCACGGCTTGCGCTCGTGCGGTGAGACTTCGGCATAGTTCTTGAGCCGCAGCTCGACCGGGTCCATGTCGAGCGCATAGGCAAGCTCGTCCATGGCCGATTCGAGTGCGAACGAGCCCGTCGCTTCGCCGGGCGCGCGCATGAAGGTCGGCGTGCCGACATTCAGCGGCACGAGCCGATGCGTCGTCGCCAGGTTCGGCACGGCGTAGAGCATGCGTGTGAGCACGCCGCAGGTCTCGGTCCAGTCCTCGATTTTCGATGTCGTCGAGAACGTGTCGTGACGCAGGGCCGTCAGCGTGCCGTCCGGGCGCGCGGCCGCTACGATGTGCTGCTCGGTGCGCGGCCTGCCACCCACCGGGCCGAACATTTGAGGACGCGTGAGCGAAAGGCGCACGGGCCGTCCCACTTCGCGTGCCGCCATCGCGCAGAGCACCACGTGCGACCAGACCGAACCCTTGCAGCCGAAGCCGCCGCCGACGAAAGGCGAAATGATGTGCACCTGTTCGGGCGGTATGCCGAGTGTGGTGGCGACAGCGCGCTGCGCATTGGCGACGCCTTGCGTCGTATCGTAGAGCGTGAGTCGCGGCCCGTCCCAGGACGCGAGCACCGCGTGCGGCTCCATCGGATTGTGATGTTCCATCGGCGTCGTGTAGACGGCATCGACATGCACCTTGCCGGCTTTGAGTCCGGCGTCGAAGTCGCCGAGTTGTGTGTCGGCCGGACCGCCGATCATCGAAGCGGGCGGGTGTCCCGACGGTTTGGCGTGTGCGAAATCGAGTGACGCGGCGGTACTCCGGTAGCTGACGCGCACTTGATCGGCCGCATGCACGGCGTGTTCGAGCGTATCGGCGACAACGACTGCGACGGGCTCGTTGTCGTAGTGAACTTCGTTGTCCTGCAGCAGCGACAGTCGCCGTAGTGCCGGCGGCGACACCTTCGGCTGTCCGTTGCCGGGAAGACGCGGCGCGTTTTGCGAGGTCATCACGTAAAGTACGCCGGGCAAGTTCTGGGCGCGACTTGAATCGATCGAGGCGACTGAGCCGCACGCGATCGTACTTGTGACGAGCACCGCGTGCGCGAGCCGGCCGGCGGGGAATTCGGCCGCATACTGAGCGCGGCCCGTGACCTTGAGCACACCGTCCGTGCGATCGAGCGGCTGGCCGATGATATTCATGTCGTGGCTCCCGGTTGGCTTGCGCTGCCGCGGCCCGCTGCAACGTCGACGGCGCGCACGATCGCGCGTTCGGCCAGCGTCACCTTGAAGCGGTTCTCGCGCTGCGGATGCGCTGCGCGCAGCTCGGCCGCGGCGGCCTCGCGCAAGGTGTCGTCGGACAAGGGCCGCCCGATCAACCTGTGTTCGGCGATCGTCGCGCGCCAGGGCTTGTGCGCGACGCCGCCCAGCGCGATACGCGCGTCCGATACGGTCGCACCGTCGAGCCGCAACGCCGCGGCCACCGAAACGAGCGCGAATGCGTAGCTTGCGCGGTCACGCACCTTCAGATAGTGGGCATGTTGCGCGAAAGCCGGCGGCGGCAGTTGGACCGATGTAATCAGCTCGCCCGGGCGCAACGTCGTATCGATATCGGGCCGGTCCCCGGGCAAGCGATGAAACTCGGAGATCGGGATCGTGCGCTCGCCATCCGGGCCGGCGACGTGCACCGTCGCATCGAGCGCAACCAGTGCCACGCTCATATCCGATGGATTGACGGCGATGCACTGCGGGCTCGCCCCGAGAATCGCGTGGCTCCTGTTATGGCCATCGATTGCGCCGCAGCCGCTGCCCGGCAGCCGCTTGTTGCAGGAGGGGAACGCGGTGTCGTAAAAGTAGGGGCAGCGCGTGCGCTGCATCAGGTTTCCGCCGACGGTCGCCATATTGCGCAACTGCGCCGATGCGCCGGCCAGCAGTGCCTGCGTCAACAGCGGATAACCTTCGCGCACGAGCGCGTGATTGGCCGCATCGCTATTGCGCACGAGCGCGCCGATACGCAGGCCACCGTCGGGCAGCGTGCCGATGGTATCGAGCCCGCCGCCGATGTGCGTGATATCGACTAGCTTGATCGGCTTTTCCACGCCGCCCTTCATGAGGTCGACGAGATTGGTGCCGCCCCCGATGAATACGGCACCGGGCTCGCTTATCGCGCGCAGTGCCGTTGCGACATCGGTCGCGCGTTCGTAAGAGATCGCTTCCATCGAATGTCCTCTGGCGGGCGCGCTCAACCGCTGCGTTTGCCGCCATGCACGGCGGCCACTGCCGCCACGATGTTCGGATAGGCGCCGCAACGGCAGAGGTTGCCGCTCATGCGTTCGCGAATTTCGGCGGCGGTGAGCGCGGCGGGGCGTGTGCGCACGTCGTTCGTCGCGGCACTCGCGGCACCTGTACGGAATTCATCGAGCAGGGCCGTTGCCGAGCACAGCTGGCCCGGCGTGCAATATCCGCACTGGAATGCGTCGTGCTCGATGAACGCTTGTTGCAGCGGGCTCAGCATCTCCCCTGATGCGAGACCTTCGACGGTCGTGATCGCTTCACCGTCGTGCATGATGGCCAGCGCGAGACATGCATTGATGCGGCGGCCATCGGCCAGCACCGTGCATGCACCGCATTGGCCGCGGTCGCAGCCCTTTTTGGTGCCGGTCAGTCCCACATACTCGCGCAGCGCGTCGAGCAGCGTGACGCGCGGCTCGAGTTGCAAAAGATACGCGTGGCCGTTGATCGTCAGGTTCACGGGCTGCGTGGGCGCCGTTCGCAACGGTGTCGCGCTCGTTGCAGGAATGGCCGGTTGCGCCATCATGGAATCTTCGGCGTGCATGCGCGGGGCAGCGCCTGCCGCCGCGGCAGCGGCTGCGGTTTGTAGAAATCGGCGGCGCGCGGTACTTGGCGGGAAGGCCTGCGCCATGGGGACGGCGGATGGGTCCGTTACGCGGGACGAGCGCGGCGGAAGCGGGGCGGCGGGCTTCGACATGGCGGTGAAAGGGCTCCGGTAAGCACGCTGAAAGCGCGTGCAACCGTTACGTGCGGGTGCGCGCGCGTTACCGGTTCATCCCGAGCAAAGCCAATGCCTGAAGGCGCGGAAATTCGCCCTGTATTGCCAATATCGCCTGGAGCTGGACGGCGAGGACAAGCACCGCTTGCCTCGTCGTCCAGCCTTTGTCACTGCTACTGGACTCCAACGCCACCGTACGAGAGGTAGTGACCGAAGAGGCGTGCGAACTGGCCGCCATCGGAGTTGATCGTCGTCGAATAGGTGCCGCCTCCACCGAAGACGATGGCGAACGTGTGCATGCCACCGTACTCCGATGGGTAGCGCATCATGTAATCGACGTGGTTATCGCGGTAGTGCGTCGGGGTGCCACCAGGGGTATCGGACGGCACACCGAGCGGCGTTTGCCACCACAGGATCGGCAGCCCGTTGCCCAGCGCGTCGCGATACGCGGACCACAGGTTTTGTTGCTGATGGAAGTTGGGCGTGTTGACGTTGTTTTCGTCGAGGTAGAACGGACCGGTGCGGCCCTGGCATTCGCCTACCGCTGCGGCCTCCAGACAGCCCGCGTCGCGGTCGCTGCTCTGGGCGACGATGAAATCGGCCCGGTCTGCGCCGACCGCCTGCATCTCCTTGGCAATGATGTCGGTCCCGGCATTCCAGAACGCAGGCGGAAAGCCGAGCAACGCCTTGGGTGCGTGCGACCGACCCATCGACACCAGGCACATGCCAATGCCGGCAGCCGTATTGGGCATCCCGCTACATTCGGGCTGGTTGTTGACCACCGCGGCCATCTGCGTCGCATCATGGTTGGGCGCCTGCGTATAGACGTAGCCCCAGAAGTCGGGTTCCAGATTGACGAGCACCGACGTATTGAGTGCGTTGATGCGGTCATACATCGTTCGCACTTGCGACCAGTAGCTGTTCATGAAGCTCGGGTCGTTGATGCCGCTCAAGTTGCCGTCGCCCTTGGAGGCCATCTGGTAGAGCGTGAACATCGGCGTAGCGCCATAGGCCAGATCTTTTTGCGCGGTGTACGTGACGAAGGCACCGTCGGTATTCCAGTATGGCCAGGAGCCTGGCCCGACACCGACGAGGTAAGTGTCGATGATGTCCGGGTGAATCCCCTGATTTTGCATATCCTGTATCGACTGGCCCGAGCCGAGCCCAAATTGCAGGCGCGGACCCTTGCCCATTTTTTGGAGCAGCGCGGTTGCCGGAGCACTGATGCCCGTCGTAGATTTTTTGACAGGCGCCTGGGGGTGCGCGGTCGCGCCGGCGCCATCCGCTCCGTCGCCGCCGCCGCAACCAAACAAGGTCAATGACATCAGCGCGGCAACTGCCAACCCATGAGAGAGCATGCGGCGGTTGCGGGGCAGGTTCGCGGCATAGTGCGCTTGCCGCGTCGATGCGGCACTGTCTTGGCTATTTGAAGAAAATCGGCCCATTTTTATCCTCGCGATAAAATTTCGAATGCGTGCCGATACTGCTTCAGCGTTATTTCTCTTTAATAAAGTTCCGCGAAAAAATGGGGAAATCGCCGAAAGCTTCTGGCTCGAATCGGCATGCGGGCGAACTCGCTTCGGACTCGGGGTCAGTCCGACGTAGCGAACCCGGCTCGGAAAGAATCCGCCTCTTCACGAAGCCACTTCTTAAAAACGCGAAGACCTTTCTTGGGGCGTGATGAGGATGTCTCCACGAGGCGATACGAAAAACCGCGCAAACCAGGGCCTTCGATCCGGCGCAGGCGTCCTGTCCGCAATTGTTCGTCTATCAGCACGTTGCTGCAAATCAGTGGCCCAAGACCGCATTCGGCGGCATAGAGCGCGAGAATTTCCTCGCTATACCAGGAAATGCGAAAGTCGATCGTTCGGTCGTGTGCGACGAGCGCGAGCCACGCGGACCAGCTCGGTGCATCGAGCGCGCGGTTTTCCCACTTATAGGCGAGCAATGGGCGTTTATGGAAGTCCTCGATCGTCGGCGCACGGTCCTCGGGGCAAAGGCCCGGATTGGCCACCGCGATATAACAATCATCGAGAATCACGGAGTCCCGTTGATCCTCCTCGACAGCGCCATAGCGGATAGCAAGATCGATATCTTCGGCGCGCAGGTCGACCGCTTTCTCCGAACCATGGATATGCACCGTTACGTCCGGGTGGATCGCATTGAAATGCGATAGCCTCGGCATCAGCCAGCGCTCCGCAAAGGCACGCGTGGCTGATACCTGGATCGAATCATCGTTTGCGCGGGCATTGACGACTTCGAACGCATCGGCGATCTGATCGAATCCTTCTCTCACGAGAGGGTAGATCGTTTTGCCCACCCGGGTGAGCGTGACGGCGCCACCCGTTCGTTCGAAAAGCTTGTGCCCGATTCGTGCTTCGAGTTGTCGGATCTGGTGGCTCACTGCTGTGATGGTCACGGACAGTTCAGCGGCGGCGGCAGTAAAGCTCTGATGTCGGGCCGCAGCCTCGAATGCGCGGATTGAATTGAGCGGTGGCAATTTGCGCATGTCGAAACAGCCTGATTCGGAAGTCGGTCGATTGCGGTGGATGGATATTACCGCATTGGGGCTACCGAATAATGTGCGTCGGCAGGCATGGGCGCGCTGTCGGCGCGAGTGGATGTCGTATTCATCGCGCCCCCGCCAGCTCACGAGCGAGCACAGGTACTGCGGCGAACGCCTCGGCCACCGACGCCTCATGTCGCGCGTCTCCGAATTCCTGATAGCTGATGCTGATGGCGTGACTCTCTTCAACGCCCAGATAGTGAGCGCAGGTGCGGATATGGGTTTCCAGGTGATTCATTTTCTCGCGCACCCCACCCGGGCCGAATCCGAATTCACCGTGCGAGCTCAGTATGACGAGCTTCTTGTTGCGCATGACTGGCGCCAGTGGGAAGTCCCCGCGTGCGAGATCGAAGGTGAACGTCTTGCCGATCCGAATGACCGAATCGAACCACGACTTGAGCGCAGCCGGCATCCCATAGTTGTACATCGGCGTGCCGATGACGATCAGATCCGCGCGATCGATCTCGTCGATGAGTTCGTCAGACAGACGTAATGCGTCGCGTTGCTCCGGCGTGGCGCGCTCCGCAGGCGTGAAAGCGGCGGCGACCCACTCTTCCGTGATGATGGGGGGCGGATTGGCGCCCACGTCGCGGGTAATGATCTGCGCGGCCGGGTCGAGCTGAATCCACGCCGAGACGAAGGCATCGGAAAGCTTGCGGCTCAGTGACCGGCCGGAGCGCGCACTGGCGTTGATATGAAGCAGGGTTGTCATGGCGTGTGTACTCCTTTGCTTGATGACGCATGAAAGAACATGCACATCGATTTAGCCATGACGCGCTCGCAAGCGCGATTGATGATTTTTCCTTGGGTGTAGAGAAAAACTCAACCATTGGCACGCGCAGCCGACGATGTCCAATTTGGCTCAACCTCAGTTGAGGATTCATCGATTTCGCCGCTTATTTGTCTCTGCTTGAATCCGAAACAAGCGAATCGGAGTTCAGAGTCGCGCCCCTCGGCGGTCGGGGCGGTGCGTCATGAATTCAAATTGGCAGAGCCTCAATCGATCCCGTGAAAGACTGCATCGTCCGGGCCGAGATAGGCCGGCGGCCGCCAAGCCGCGTCGCGCATCGAATGGCGCACCTGGTTCTCCACGCCAAGCAACACCGCAAAGATCGCCATACGGACCGGAATACCGTTATCGGTCTGGCGAAAAATCGCCAGCCGCGAGTCGTGGTTGAGGTCCGTCGCGAGATCGTTTGCGCCGGGCCGGCTGTCGCGCGGCAGCGGATGCATGATCAGGGTATCGCGCCCGCAGACAGCATCCACGAGTGCCTTGTTGATCTGAAAGTCGGGGGTATAACCTTCGAACGATTCGTCCTTGAAGCGTTCTTTCTGAATGCGCGTCGCATAGACGACATCGGCCCCCGCGAGCCCCGCGGCCAGATCGTTCGTTTGCTGGACCACGTGTCCGTTTCGTGAAATGTGTTCGACGATGTGTGCGGGCATTTCGAGCGTCGGCGGCGAAATCAGCGTGAACTTGATGCCGCGGTAAAGCGCAAGCAGCTTGACGAGCGAATGCACGGTGCGGCCGTATTTGAGGTCGCCGACGAGCGCAATATGCGCCCCGTCCACGATCTTTCCAAGCCGCGAGAATTCGCGCTGGATCGTATAGAGATCGAGCAACGCCTGGCTCGGATGTTCGCCTGGACCGTCGCCACCGTTGATGACGGGCAGATTGGTCGCGCGCGCGAATTCGGCCACCGAACCTTGCTCGGGATGGCGTACGACCAGCGCATCGACATAGCCACTCATGACCCGGCTCGTATCGTAGATCGATTCGCCCTTGGCCATCGACGAGAACGTGAACCCCGTCGTATCGCAAACCGTGCCGCCGAGCCGGCAAAAGGCCGCGCCGAACGAGACGCGTGTGCGTGTGCTGGCTTCGAAGAACAGATTGCCGAGCACGGCGCCTTCAAGTACGCGCGAAATCTTCTTGCGCTGCGCGATGGGCTGCATGATGTCGGCCACACGAAAGAGCGCCTCTACCGAATCGCGCGAGAACTGATCGACCGAAAGGAGTTGCGGCTTGCCCTCGAACAGGATCTGACTGGCGAGCGATTGGGAGTCTACACTTTGCGTATATTCCGGTGTCTGCTCCCGGCGCTCGACGATCTCGCAGACGAAGCGCTCGACGATCTCGGGCATGCTGCGGGATTCCTGGGAATCGTCGGGCAAGAGCCATGTGTCGAGCGCACGTCGGCTAACGCCGATCCGGCTGGCGAACGCGTCGCGCGTCATATTGAGGCGGCGCATCGCATCGCGCAGGAAGGCTTGTTGGGGAACGCTCATGCCGTGGGCTCCTCGATTCGTTTTGTACGCGCTGCGTATATTACGTCGCGCTAAATAGAAGTCAAGCTTTCGATTGATTCGATGATGCGGCCCCTGTACACTGCGTCGATGGATTTTGACCGCCTCCCCCTTCTCGTCGCTCTCGACGGCTTCGCTCGGTGCCTTGCGCCAGCGAACGCGGTGGTGTGCGCGGTTTCCAAAGCCAAAAAACAGCTGCTCGTCTGACCGGCGCGCTGTTGCCGTCGGACGTCGACGGGACAGCGATCAGCCGCCTCACTCTTCACGCCACTCCCTTCGCCGTTCGACGGATTCCCTTCGGTCAGTTCATCGAGGTGAGGAAGACATGTCGAATTTCTCTGGTATCTGGATTCCGCTCATTACGCCGTTTTCGTCGGGCGCGGTCGATCATCGCGCGCTTGCTTCGCTTGTCGAACGGTATCGCGGGCAGGGCGTGGCAGGCTTCGCTGCACTTGGCACCACCGGCGAGCCGGCGGCACTCGCCCCGGATGAGCGCGAAGCCGTACTCGATACGGTTCTGCGCGCAGCGGGCGATACGCCCGTCATAGCGGGTATTGCGGGCAACCAAACGGCGCAGCTGCACGAATCGGTGAGGCGAT
This sequence comes from uncultured Paraburkholderia sp., assembly GCA_966421005.1. GTDB lineage: Bacteria > Pseudomonadota > Gammaproteobacteria > Burkholderiales > Burkholderiaceae > Trinickia. The sequence continues at coordinate 15,873 of CBJLAJ010000057.1, read as the reverse complement.
TCAACGGATTCCCGCTGGCAGGTTTGTTGATTTCGGCGCCTTATTATGTCCGTCCGTCGCAGGCGGGTCTCGTCGACCATTTCTCGGCGCTGGCCGATCGCAGCGAAAAGCCGCTGCTTCTCTACGACATTCCGCACCGCACCGGTGTGCGGATCGAACTCGATACGCTCCTTGCGCTCGCCGCGCATCCACGCATCGTGGCCATCAAGGACTGCGCGGGCTCGGCCGAGACGACGCGGGCGCTCATTGCCGATGGGCGCTTGCAGGTGCTGGCCGGTAATGACGATGCCATCTTCAGCACGCTTTGCATGGGCGGCAGCGGCGCGATCTCGGCGGCGGCTCATGTTCGGACCGAGCGTTTCGTTGCAATGTATCGCGCGACCGAGCGTGGCGATTTGATCGAGGCTCGTCGCATATTTCACGAACTTGCCCCGCTCATTCAGGCGCTCGGCTCCGAGCCCAACCCCGCACCCGTGAAGGCGGCGCTGGCAGGGCTCGGTCTGGTGGCCAATGAATTGCGCGCGCCGATGACGGTCGCAAGCAGTGAACTCGGTAACCGGCTCACCCGATGGGCGTAGCCAACGAAGTGCGGTCCGTTATTCGGTGCATGGGCTCATGATCTCGCGCACCTCGCATTCGATGTTCCATTCGTTGCCATGTACTCGAAGGAAGCGTTTGGCCAGTTCGATGGCCTCCTCTTTCGACTCTGCCTGGAGCATGGCATAGCCGCCGATGACTTCCTTTGTTTCGGTGAATGGGCCGTCGACCACGCGGATCTCGCCGTCGGCCAGCCTGACGCGCACGCCGTCGGACGTAGGTGTCAGGCCCGCGGTATCGAGCAGCTTGCCTTCGCGGGTGAGCTCCTCGATAAGCTTGCCCATGTCCGCCATCAACTGTGCACTCGGTTGCATGCCTGTGTTTTCGCTGACCCTTACCATCGACAAGAAGCGCATTTTCGTATCTCCGTGAATTGGTGAAGGAGCCGGGATGCCGAAGAAGGGCACCCAATCCCGCTCCTCCCCATACGACGAATGACGATGGCGTAAATCGACAAACCGAGATTGTTCGGCGCCTAAAAAATGAAAGGATGCCAAGTCACGCCGTGGCGCGTTGGCGCAGCGCATCCGCCACGGCGGCCAGCACGCTTGCCCAGTCGCCGAGCGAAGGCTGACGAAAGAGCCGCGCGGTTGGATACCACGGGCTGTCCTCGCGCTCCAGCAGCCATCGCCAGCACGTGTCGAGCCGGTTCAGGATCCATACGGGCCGGTTCATCGCACCTGCCAGATGCGCGGTCGACGTATCCACCGAAATGACCAGATCGAGATTGGCGGCGAGGGCGGCCGTATCGGCAAAATCGTGCAGATCGTCGGTCCAATCGATGATTTGCCGCGCCGGTGCTTGCGGCACTCGCTGTGCGGCTTGTGCTTCTCGCAGCTGCGCGCCGGCTGCACCCTTTTGCAGGCTGAAGAATTGGACATGAGGCACATCGAGGATCGGCGCCAGCTGTTCAAAGGTAAGCGAGCGCCGCGCGTCGTTCTTGCGCAGCTCCGGCACGTGCGCACGGGCGCCGCCCGCCCAGACGAGCCCGACCTTGAGGACGCCCGAACTTGAATCCGAACCGGAACCGGCCACCGCCTCGTCGATCCGAGCGCGAAACCGATCGGCGTTTTCAGGATCGGCGTGCAGATACGGCGTGGCCGCCGGAATCGTGTCGAGCGTCGTATGCAGTGCGAGCGGCAAGCTCAGCAGTGGACAGTGGAAATCGAAATGGGGCAACGGCGTGCCGGTCTCGATCAATTCGGCCACGCCGTCGAGATCGTGCAGAAGCCGCATCAGTTCCGGCTGCACTTCGAGAATCACGCGTGCGCCGCGTTGGGCGACAAGCGACGCGTAGCGGCAGAACTGGATCGTATCGCCAAGGCCTTGCTCGGCGTGAAGAAGAATGGTTTTGCCTTCGAGCGATGCGTCGCCATGCCATAGCGGTGCGTCGAACGTGCGCGAACCGGCCGCGATACGTTTGCGTCGCCAGCGCCACTCGTATTCGGCCCATCCCTCGTCGAGCCGGCCAAGCTGGAGCAGGCACAGGGCCCGGTTCCAGCGTGTCTCGACGGCCTCGGGTGCAAGGGAAAGTGCACGCTCATAGCTTTCGAGCGCTTCCGAATGCCGGTTCAGGTCGACGAATGTCAGACCGAGATTGTTCCAGGCATCGACGAAATTGGGCGCGAGTTCGAGTGCTCGTTCGTAACTTGCCTGCGCGTCGATCGGGCGATTCAGATCGCTCAAAGCGTTGCCGCGGTTGCTCCATGCCTCCGCGTAATTCGGGCGTAGTTCGAGTGCCGCGTCGCAGCTTGCGAGCGCGTCGGCGGCAAGGCCCAGATCGCGCAGCGCGCAACTGCGGTTGTTCCAGGCCGCCGCAAAGTCAGGTTTCGCGGCAAGCGCCTTGTCGAAACTCGCCAGCGCCTCGTCTGGGCGATCGAGTGCCGCGAGCGCCATACCGCGATTGTTCAGCGCATCGACAAAGCCGGACTTGAGCGCGAGCGCGCGGTTTGCGCTGGCGAGCGCGTCATGTGGCCGGCCGAGGGCGTTGAGCGCGAAAGCGAGGTTCGAATGAAGCGGCGCTTGAGTGCCGTTGATGGCAATGGCTTGTTGCAGCAGTTGCGCGCCTTCTTCGATGCGGCCGGTTTGCAACGCAAGCGCGCCAAGCAATTGCAGGGCGTCGAAATGGCGGGGGCGCTTCGCGAGGATTTCGCGGTAGATCTCTTCGGCATCGGAAAGCGCTCCGTTTTGCTGCAGCGCTACGGCTTGCTGAAGTAGGGTTTCGAGTTGTCGCGGATTGCCGGATTTGGTCATCTAAGCGTTACGTGTTCGTGTACTGGTTGCACCATCCTTTCGCGGCAACCTGCTTGTCGCCGAAAAGCAGGCAGCCTCCCCATTCCTGGCCGGACTCGCCGCTGAAAAGCGAACAGTTCGCGCAGGTCTGACCCACCTTGTAATTGGGGTTGCGGCTCGCATCGACTTTCGAGGCGTCGTGCAGATAGGCGTATTGCTTCGCTTGCGGATCGCTTTCCTCGAGTTTCGGGGCAGAGCTGGCGGCAAGCGCCCGGCCTTGCAGACCGAGCGAGGACGCCGCGCCAATGCAGGCGATCACGAACGTACGGCGGGATGGGTTCATGGGGCGAAGACTCCGTTGTTGGCAGACACAACGGCGAGCCGCGCTCGCGCGGCTCGCATCGAAGGGGAAGTATCGAGCGAAGCGTGCACTACGACGGCAAATCGCGCAGATCGACCGTCGCCACATCGCCAAATCGGTCGCTCAGCAGATAGTCGGCGAACTTTTCGGCAGCTTGTTGCGGCGAGGTCAACTGTCCAGAGCGCTGGAGTTCGACGAACTTGTCGCGCGATGGAAAGGCGGCCTGATCGGTTTCGCGCAATGCGGCCTGCATGTCGGTATCGACGACGCCGGGGGCGATCGTGGCGATGCGCAGTGCGCGCTCGTTGCCGAGTGCCACGGCTCGCGCATGGTGATCGAGCGCCGCTTTCGTCGCGCAGTAGATGCTCCAGCCTGCGTAGGCATTGCGCGCCGCGCCACTCGAAACGTGCGCGATGCGCCGGTCCGACGCTTCCTTGCTTGCTTCGGCGAACACACAGGAAAGCATCAGCGGTGCCGCCACGTTCAGCACGACCGAGCGCCCGACTTCGCGTGCATGCGGGGTGTCGAGCGAGCCGATCGGCTCGGCGGTGCCTGCGTTGTTGATGAGCACGACCCGGTCGGCGCCGCGCAGGAAACGTTGCAGCGCGCCACTGCCGAGCCATGCTTCGATATTTTGTGTGTCGGCCAGGTCGACTTCTGCCTCTTCGACCGCATCCGGAAAACGTGCCGCGAGCGAAGTATGGCGCGTTCGCGAAACGCCGAGAACCGACAAGCCGCGTGCGAGCAGGGCCTCGGACAACGCGGCGCCCAGGCCTCGCGTGTGCCCGGTGACGACGGCTTTCGAAATAATGGGGGGCGAGGAGGTCATTGGCAATTCCTTGCGTCAGTTGGGGGCGGCTAACTGGAATTGGGCGGCAAAAGAGCGAGACCTCGATGATGCTCAAACCGCTGGGCAATCGCAAGCGGTGCGGGCGAAGACGTACCCACCAACGCGGAACGGCGCGGGGAGGGGCAGGCGTGGCCCCCGTCCCGCGCCGGATCAGCGTAATGCTAATGCGATCAAGCCGCTTCGAGCGACGGGTAATCGACGTAGCCGGTGGGCCCCGCGCTGTAGAACGTCGACGGGTCCGGCTGGTTCAGCGATGCGCCGAGCTTGAAACGCTCGGGCAAATCGGGGTTGGCGATAAAGAGCTGTCCCCACGCCACCGCGTCGGCTTCGTTCGCGTCGAGCGTGTGCTGAGCCGATTCCTTCGTGAATTTTTCGTTGGCGATATAAACGCCGCCGAACGCTTCCTTCAGCATCGGGCCGATCCGGTTCTCGCCCAGCGCTTCGCGCGCGCAGATGAATGCAATGCCACGCTTGCCGAGCTCGCGTGCGATATAACCGAATGTCGCGGCCGGGTTCGAGTCGCTCATCGAATGAGAGTCCCCGCGCGGGGCAAGATGGACTCCGACTCGGCTTGCGCCCCATACCGCGATGCATTCGTCGACGACTTCGAGCATCAAGCGGGCGCGGTTCTCGATGGGACCGCCATAGGCGTCGGTGCGGCGATTGGTGCCGTCTTGCAGGAATTGATCGAGCAAGTAGCCGTTCGCGCCATGGACTTCGACGCCGTCGAAGCCTGCTGCTTTCGCGTTCTCCGCACCCTTGCGGAACGCGGCAACGACTTCGCGGATTTCATCGAGCTCGAGTGCGCGCGGCGTGACATAGGGTCGCTGCGGCCGCACGAGGCTGACATGGCCGTTGGGCGCGATCGCGCTCGGCGCGACAGGCAGCTCGCCATTCAGGAAGATGGGATCGGAGACGCGGCCGACATGCCAGAGCTGCAGGAAAATGCGCCCGCCAGCCGCGTGTACGGCTTCGGTCACCAGCTTCCAGCCGGCCACTTGCTCATCGGACCAGATGCCGGGTGTAGCCGCGTAGCCCACGCCTTGCGGTGTGACCGAGGTGGCTTCGCTGAGGATGAGTCCGGCCGATGCGCGCTCGGCGTAATACTGGGCCATCAGCGCGTTCGGCACGCGGATGTCGCCCGCGCGCTGACGCGTGAGCGGCGCCATGATGATGCGGTTCGGCAGTGTCAGATCGCCGACGACGAGCGGATCGAAAAGTGTTGGCATGACGGTGTCCTCTTCTTTTGGCTGGGCTTGTGGCCGCGCCTGTCAAGTTGGGTTGAGTCCGATACGGTTCGTGCGGGTTGGGGTGGATCGATGCGAAGGGCTTGGTATCAGCGGCGGGTTCGGCGGCTAAAGATCCTTGCCCAGCGAGTCGAGAAACGCTTGAATGACTGGCTCGTTGCGCTTGAAAAAGCACCACTGGCCGATGCGCTTCACGGTGACGAGCCCCGCGCTTTGCAGCGTGGCGAGATGCGCCGAGCAACTCGATTGCGACAAGCCGCACCGGACGTTGATCTGTCCGGCGCACACGCCGTGGTCGAGCGGCAGCTCCTGGTCAGGAAAGTTGACTTCCGGTTGCTTGAGCCAGGTCAGGATCTCGCGGCGCACGGGATTGGCGAGCGCCTTGTGAATGGCATCGATGTCTATGTTCATGTCGAGCGGATTACCCCATCGCGTTCCAGCTGGAGGCTGAATCGCCATGGGGTGAATCATATATCGGATTTTGGCGATATACGTCAAAGCCCCACACACGATGAGGTCGATAGGTGCGACCCACGATGAAGGCCGCAGACGGCATCTCGCATCGTGGAGACTGTGTTGTAGATGATTGTTTTGACTGGGATCTTTGTCTCTCGCGATACTTGCCTGAACTACACACGACTGCGCTCGCCCGTTCGAGCCGCTCGGTGTAGCGTCACGTCAGCGGGCCAGCGTCGCAATCTCCGCGGCACTCAATGCGCCCACGCGAACGCGGAAGTCCTGGATGCGGCCGTTGAACGACGGAAACCCCCAGCCACGCCCGAGGAACGCCACCTGATCGCCCACATGGCGCGGCGATAACCGGATGCCGTCGGACTTGGCCACCTCGGTGCCGTCGATGTATAGGCGCCCGGTGTTGCCGCGCAGCGTGACCGCCACGTGGACCCAGCGGCGAATGGGCATGAACCAGGGCGCTTCGATGGCCTGCTCGTCGTTGGGTGAGGTTGCGCCACAGATCCCGAAGCGCATTCCACCGCCCGACTTCGGCGTGATGCGCAGGAAAGAGTAGGCGTCGTTCCCGGCGAAGAGCAGGCAGGTGTTCCAGGGCAGAGGCGGATTCGCAAAGGCCCAGAGCGAGACGGTGAAGTCGTCAAGATCGCTGAACACGCCCGCGGGCAACTGCAAGCCCGACTCCTTTCCGTCGAAGACGATGGCCTTGTCGTTGAGGCGTCCCTCGCCCCAGGCGGCGCCGCCCAGCAGCTTGCCCTCCACCGAGGTCCAGGTGCCCGCGGGGGTCAACAGCGCGCCGACCGTGCCGGTGCCGTTCGGGTTGTTCAGCGGCATCGACAGGCGATCCTCTCCGGGAACGGCGACGCGCACCACGTTGGAGCCTGCCCTCGGGGCGTCTGCGCCCTGCGCCGCGATTTGGTAGAACCAGACGCCGTTGGGCGGCGCATCGGTGTAGGTGAGCAGCTCGGTTGCCGCCACCGTGGTCAGGTCCACAAAGGGACCGTTGGCCCGTGTGCCGCGCTTGACCGCATACGCCGTCGCCCCGACGCTGCCCCACCAGGACAGCAGGACGCGGCCATCATGCAGGTAGCCCGTGAGGCCCGAGGGCGGCTTCATCGGCCCGGCATAAGCGGGCCGACGGTGGATGAGCGTGGGGTACGCGACGTCGTCGCTACTGCCCCCGTAGTTCGGTTCGCACCACGCCACCATGCGCGCGACGTTGGGCGCCGCCAGACCCATACGGTTGACATAGTGGTTGTAGATCGGCTCCCAGGCGTTGCGGCGATGCTGAAATGATTGGTTCACCTGCGTCCACAACGACGTGTGCGGCTGCGACGGATTGTGTTCGGGCACGTACGGCATCGGGTACGGCTTGCCGTTTTCGTCGAGCAGGTTAGAGCGCGCCACGTACTCGGCCGCCGCCAGGAAGCGGTTGTTGTGCAAACCGTAGAGATCGTCGCCCTGGTTCCACGCCATCTCCAGCAGGTCCCCGCCCAGCGACATGCCCAGCGTGGAGTGGCCCTGGTCGCGGCCGCTTTCCTCCCACTGCCCGAAGTGGCCCGGGTGCATGAAGTAGACCCCGTGCACGATCGAGCCGTTGCCGAAGCTCCTGAGCTGACCGCGGTTATTGCCGGCGAAGTAGTCGCAGGCCTGCCGGTACAGCTCGGGCTTGTCGCAGAACACGCCGATGGACAGAGCACCGCACAGCGAAGCCATGTCCCAGTTGGCATGGGACCCGATGCGCCCTTCGCTGAGGAACCACGATGAGATCCGGGCGAAGACGTTGAGCAGCATTTCCTGGAAGCGCTTCAGGTTCGCTGGCGCCCAGCCCGGATAGGTGCGCAGGATCTCGCCGATCTGCGCCCATTGGTGGCCTTGAATGCCGGCCAGGATGATGAAGGTGTGGTCGTCATGGGCCGTCGATCCAGGAGGAACCGTCCCGATCTCCTTCAGCGTGATTGACCAGGCATCGAGGAACTCCACCGCCTTGTCGGCATAGAGGTTGTCCTGAGGGTCGGACAGCTTCCAGCGCAGTACCAGGCGCCAGGCGCGCCAGATGTCGACGTACATCGCATTCTTGCTGTTGTCGGCGCGGTAAACGGCCGGCAGTGGGAAGGGCTTGGCATCGAGGGTGGCGAAGCGATCGGCGCACAGCGTGTTCCACCAGCTCGCCCACGGCTCCTGGCCAGCCTGGATGTACGCGCGGATGCGGGTGAAGTCATCTTCGGTGACCAGCAGTCCCGGGTGGCGGAAGACGCCACTCGCCGAAGCCGGCGTGAGCGCCGTACGTGACAGAGCGGCCCGCGCCGCCTGGACTCCGCCGCCCGGCAGCAGCGGCAGCATGGGGAGCAGCCCCAGGCCCAATGACAACGCTCGACGCGCAGGATTCGGCAACTCCTCGAGGCTGGCGTGCTCCACGAACTTTTTCGACACCTTCGTTTCCCCTGTTGTCTTGGTGAACTGCGCAACAGTAGGTCAGCGTGACAACGCAAGTCAATGCAATAGCCCATGCGGTGAACATTTTTGAGTCTCGGTAATCCTCCCGTTCGCTAGTGGGCAAATATTTTCGTCGTGCGGCACTTGGGCAGTGTCCCGAGCGTCTAGCCTCTTCAAATGGCGCCTTACGCGCGAACGATGCTGCGTCCACTTGCATTCATACCTTCGCCAACCGATACAACCCAACCGCAGCGTGGGCGAATAGATTTATGTCGAGCAAGCGCCATTCGACCGGCTTGACGCCAGCGGGCGCGTCGAACTCGCGTGCGACCAGGCACGTAGCCGCAACGCTTCGGCCTTTGTCGATGAACGGGAGCGCCAGCAGTTACGATACGCCTGCTCGAGCAAGACACACGGCGTTTGGAGACAACGAGATGCACGCGGCAAAGATCCGGCTTTTTCTATGCGGCGCGCTCTGCGCGTTCACGGCGAGCGCTTTTGCGCAATCGAGCGTCACGCTGTACGGCATCATCGATACGGGCGTCGAATACGTATCGCATGCGAACGCCGCTGGCGACCACGTGTTCCGCATGCCTGCTGCGACAGGCGAATTTCCGTCGCGCTGGGGGTTGCGCGGCGTCGAAGATCTGGGCGGCGGCTATAGCGCGGTTTTCACAGTCGAAAGCGGCTTCAATGTGCGCGACGGCAGTTCGGGCCAGGGCGGCCGATTGTTCGGGCGCCAGGCGTTTGTCGGCCTCAGGAGCGCCGCGTACGGTACGGTCGCGTTCGGCCGACAATATTCGATGACCTACCTTGCGTTGCAGGGCGCCGACATCATCGGGCCGGACATCTACGGCATCGGTTCGTTCGATGCATACGTGCCCAATGCGCGTGCCGACAACGCTGTGACCTACATGGGCAGCTACAAGGGCTTCACGCTGGGAGCGGGCTATTCGTTTGGACGCGATTCGGCGGGCACGGGCAACTCGCCGGGGCAGGGCACGTGTGCCGGCTCGGTTCCCGGCCACGCAACCGAGTGCCGTGACTGGTCGGTGATGCTCAAGTACGACGCGCAGTACTTCGGCATCGCGGCGTCGTACGAAGAGCAGCGTGGTGGCACGAATGCAGCCGCCAACTTCTTCGATGGCGTGGCGCCCACACCGCTGACCAATGCCGCCAATAAGGATGCGCGCACGCATGTCAGCGCATATGCGCAATACGCTGGGGTCAAGCTGGGCGCGGGCTGGCTTGGGCGTCGCGTCGTGACCGATTCCCCGGCTGTGCCGCATGCGCGCTCCGATCTCTTCTTGGTCGGCGCGTCGTATCTCGTGACGCCAGCGTTCCTGGTTGATGGCGAGGTCTTTCGCATCGTCAACAGAGACCACAACACGCGCGCGACGATGGGCACGCTACGCACCACGTACTTGCTGAGCAAACGGTCTTCCGTGTACGCACAGGCCGCGTATCTCGCCAACAGCGCGAAGGCGCGCTATACGGTGAGTGGCGGCGGTGGCGGCACAACGCCCGGCGCGGGCACGGGACAGACGGGCGTGATGGTCGGCATCAAACACATGTTCTAGGAGACATCGAATGAAGGGGGCTGCGATTGCTGATTGCGCATCGGCCACCAGGGCGTCAATTTGGGAGTGCTTTGGTCCAGTCCTCGAGCGTCAATCCACCAGGTGCGCGGGCTTTTGAGAAAGCGCCGTCCCGTGTGACCAAGATGGCCTGGTCCCCACTCTGCGCCGCGGCCCGCGTCAATGCCTTGGCGTGCGCGGCGATCATCATATCCATCGGCGCTAACGTGACGCCGTCGGCTTCGCAGGCCGCTCGCAAGTCACCATAGGCTTCGGCCACCTCTGCTGTCCACGGTAGAACGGCTACGCGCGCCAGGAACTCGCGAACCTTCGTCGCAAGCCCAGCAGGATGGCCGCGTTTGGCGACACCGTATAGCAATTCTGCTTGCGTGATGGCCGACACGGCGACGCAATGCATCGGCACAGTAACGAGGCGTTCCCTCACCTGAGGAATGTCGCCTTTGATAATGTGACTGGCAATATTCGTGTCGAGTAAATACGTGGTCATGCCGTCGTGTCGTCGAACGGGTCACGAGGATGTTCGCCCTGGTCGCGATCGGCTTCGCTCATGAAATCCGCCGGCACGTTCGTCGTCGCATCGAGGGCGAAGAGGCCATCCCAGGAATTCGGGCGACGTGACAGGATCACATCGCCCGTAACAGGGTCACGGCGGATGTAGACCTCTTTTTCCTCAAACCGATATTCCAGCGGCAAACGTACTGCTTGGCTGCGTCCGGTTGTGAAGACCTTCGCGGTGTGCGTCATGTGTGTTCCCCGAATTCGATAGATATCAAAGAATATATCAACTATCTGTATGTATCAAGCAGGATATCGCAGGCGCGTATGAAGAGGCGGTGGAGTAAAGTCGCGCCGACCCTCGAAAAATGAGTGGAAGTCACTATAAATCTGACGATAACTCAGAAATAAAGCCGAAATTCGCTCCGGATCAGCGGTGACAATTGAACCCAATACGCATTTTCCGGAGCCCTGCCATGATCGAAGCGAACTTGCTGATTGCCTTTATCGTCGCCCTGATCGTCGTCTACGCCATCCCAGGCCCCGACATGGCGCTGGTCCTCCAGACATCAATTGCACGCGGCACGCGCGCGGGCCTGACTGCCGCAGCCGGACTCGCGGTATCCCGTGCCACGCACGTCACGCTTTCGGCTTGCGGCGTGGCCGCGCTGCTCAAGGCGGCGCCCTGGCTCTACGAGGGTGTTCGCATCGGCGGAGCCCTCTATCTGGGCTATGTAGCAATCCAGATATTCCGTTCCCCGATGTTCGCGCTGCCCGGCGAGGGCGCCGGGCAGCAGACGAGCGCCGCGTTGCGTGCGACCTTCGTCAAGGGCCTGTTGACCAATCTCCTTAATCCGAAGGCATTACTTTTCTGCTCCGTACTCCTGCCGCAATTCGTGCGTCCCGCAGCCGGCCCCATTGCGTTGCAGGTGACGACGCTTGGCATCGTCCTGCTCGTCGTGGGCGCCGCCTTCGATACGCTCTATGCCGTTGGCGCCGCCCGCATCGCGCGGCTCATGCGTGCTCATCCGCTGGCCCAGACGCTGCAGCGCTGGGCGTTTTCGGCGACATTGCTCGGCTTCGCGTTGCGCCTTTCGCTCGATTGAGGCCGCACTCAGCCGTTCGGACTCAGCCGCGCCCGGGTTTGCCGAGGTAATCGAACTTGCCGAGCTCGACACCGTTGTGCCGCAGGATTCCGTACGCTGTCGTGACATGAAAGAAAAAATTCGGCAGCGCGAAGTGCAGCAAGTAATTCATCCCGGGAAACTCGAGCGTCCCGTCCCGCATGTTCAGCTTGACGATGCGCTCGTCGCTGCCCGCGAGCTTCGCAGCGTCGAATTCCTGCACGTAGGCGATCGTCTTGGCGAGGCGCTCGTCAAGCTCTTCGAACGTCGTTTCCGAATCAGGAAAACTCGGCGGCTCCACATCCGCTAACCGCGCGAGGCAGAACTTCGCGGCATCGGACGCGATCTGCACCTGACGCGTGAGCGGATGCATATCGGGATAAAGGCGACTCGCCAGCAAAACCGCAGGATCGATCTTCTTCGATTCGGCATGGGCACGCGCCTTGGCGAGTATGGCGCGGAGGTTCGTCATCCCCCGCACCAGAACAGGCACGGACGCTTGATACATGGAAAGAGACATGTCCCGGTTTCCTTGTGTGAATGAGTGCCTCGCATCATATGCCCCTTGCGCGATGTTTGCTGGAAGCCCGCCCGGCGCGGCAGACAGGCCGATTCCACCTCCCGTTCGGCCAGCCGAGAGCACATGCGATGCCTGACGGGCACCGCATGCACTACACTTTGAGGACTTGTCCGACGATTGCGCTTTGCCGTTGCGATGAGCGCCAGCCACCGGCGTATCGGTTACGGAAACGGTGAGGAACTGCGCGAGGGCGGTTCGGTCGGAGCTTCGACGTAATCCTTCCATGAGGAGCGTCAATTCATGACAAAAGCGAGAGAGCAGCTCGTCGGTAGCCATCGCGAGCCGGTTGAGGGTTCAACGCGTCTCGGTCCATGCGATCCGGGCCAGACGCTGCATGTGGTTGTGACATTGCGCCGGCGCGGCGAGCAAGTGCTCGAGCAGACGGTGCAAAAGATTGCGCGCGGCGAAACGCAAGAGCCGCTGACGCGCGAAGCATTCGCGACGCAGTTCGGCGCGGCGGACGACGATCTGGCGAAAGTCGAGGCCTTCGCGAAAGAATACGGGCTGCACGTGGCCAAACGCGATGCCGCGGCCGCTACCGTTACGCTCGAGGGCACGGTCGAGCGCTTTCAGCGGGCGTTCGGTGTCGAGCTCGCGCACTATGAACACCCCGAGCTGGGCGGGTTTCGCGGCCGCGTCGGTAGTGTGAGCGTTCCCACGGAGCTCAGCGGAATCGTCACGGCGGTGCTCGGTCTCGACGATCGTCCGCAGGCACGCCCTCATTTCCGGATGTCCGTGCCGCCGATCGGCCCGAGGCGCGCCGCACCACACACCGCCGGTTTCACGCCGCTGCAGCTGGCCGAACTCTACGATTTCCCGACCGGTAACGACGGCAGCGGTCAATGTATCGGCATCATCGAACTGGGCGGCGGTTACCAGGACTCGGACCTTACGCAGTACTTCAGCGAATTGGGGCTGCGCAAGAACCCGCAGGTTATCTCCGTGGGCGTGGGTAGCGGCACGAACGCGCCCACAGGCGACCCCTCCGGGCCCGACGGCGAGGTGACGCTCGATATCGAGATCGCGGGGGCCGTCGCGCCGGGCGCGAAGATCGCCGTCTATTTCGCGCCGAACAGCGACGCTGGATTTATCGCGGCGCTCAAACAGGCCATTCACGATACGAAGAACAAGCCTTCGGTCATTTCAATCAGTTGGGGGGCGCCCGAGTCGAGCTGGACGGCTCAAGCGTTGTCGCAATTCGATCAGGCGCTCAAGGACGCCGCAACGCTGGGCGTGACCGTTTGTGCCGCTTCCGGCGATAGCGGATCGAGCGACGAATCCGGCAGCGGGGACGTCGTCGATTTCCCCGCCTCGAGTCAATACGCGCTGGCCTGCGGCGGCACGCATCTCGTGGCGAGCGGAGCGGGCGGCTCCAGCGCATCGATCGGAAAGGAGGTCGTCTGGAACGACGGCCCCACGGGCGGCGCGACGGGCGGTGGCGTGAGCGCGCGGTTCCAGGTGCCGACCTGGCAGGCCGAGCTGAAGGTGCTTCGCTCGGATGGCTCGGCTCAGACGTTGACGGGGCGCGGTGTGCCGGATGTGGCCGCCGACGCCTCTCCGAGCACCGGCTATCGGGTGCTCGTTGCCGGCCAGTCGGCGGTGGTGGGCGGCACGAGCGCCGTGGCGCCGCTTTTCGCGGGCCTCATTGCCCGCATCAATGCGGCCCGCGCGAAGCCGGTCGGGTTAGCCCAGCCAGCGCTCTACGGCAAGCCGGACGCGTTTCACGATATCACGGAGGGCAACAACGGTACGTTTGCGGCCGCGCGCGGGTGGGATGCCTGCACGGGGCTCGGCAGTCCGGACGGCCAGAAGATTGCCGCTGCGTTGGCCAGTACGGGCGGCAAGTAACGGCGGGGTTCGCCAAGGTTTCGCTCCGATGGACGGACGGTGTTCCATCGGAGCGCGAGAAGCGTGGAGTCGATCAGAAGGGAAGGACAGACAGTCGTTGGTCAACAAGGCCGGCCGCGCGAGGCGATGCGCCGACCCATTCGATATGGAGCGATCACAATGAATCCCGATAGCGGTTCCGCAACTCCGCAAACGTCGCACCACAATGCCCAGACGCCGTCGTCCGGTCGAGCGTCCATGGGGCGTCCGGTGCACCTCGCCGCTTCAGCCGCCGCGGACGAGCCGTTTTTCGATTCGGTCGCCTACGGCAATGGCCCCGACGATTCCGTCAGCGATACGACGGAGGCCGCTGCCGTGACCCATCACAGTGTCATGCTTGGGGGGCGCGGGATTGCCTATACGGCGACGGCCGGACATCTCGTGACTGTCGACGAGAGCACATCGCAACCGAACGCGAAGATGTTCTACGTGGCCTTCACCGAAGACGGCCAGTCGGAGGAATCGCGGCCCGTGACGTTCTTCTATAACGGGGGGCCGGGGTCGTCGTCGGTCTTCGTCCTGTTGGGATCGTTCGCGCCGAAACGCATCAAGACGTCGATGCCGAACTTCACGCCGCCGGCGCCTTATCAACTCGAAGACAATTCGGATAGCCTGCTCGACAAGAGCGATCTGGTTTTCATCAATCCCGTCGGTACCGGCTATTCGGCGGCCATTGCGCCGCATACGAACAAGGAATTCTGGGGCGTCGATCAGGATGCGCGCTCGATCAAGCAATTCATCAAGCGGTATCTGACGAAAAACCAGCGATGGAATTCGCCGAAATATCTATTCGGCGAATCGTACGGCACCGCGCGCAGCTGCGTGCTCGCCTATCTGCTGCATGAGGATGGTGTCGATCTGAACGGCATTACGCTGCAATCGTCGATTCTCGACTACGCGCAGGCGGGCAACCCCATTGGCGCCTTGCCGACGGCCGCGGCCGATGCCTGGTACCACAAGCGGCTCGGCGTCACGCCGACGCCGACCAATCTCGTCGATTTCCTGGCGGAAGTCGCGCAGTTCGCGCGCACCGACTATCTGGCGGCGCTGCGCAAATTCCCGCAGACCGATGATGCCGTCGTCGAGAAACTGTCGCAGTACACGGGGATCGACAAGCCTACGCTGATTGCATGGGGGCTCGATATCGCCGGTTACGACAGCCGCGGCAACTCGCTCTTTCTCACGTCGCTGCTGAAGTCGAAGGGCCAGGCATTGGGCGCATACGACGGCCGCGTGACCGGCATCGATACCGGAATTGCTGGGCAAGTCGATCCGAACTCGGGCGGAAACGATCCGACGATGACGGCCGTTTCGGGTGTCTATACGACCATGTGGAACACCTATTTGAACGAGCAGCTGAAGTACACGTCGACTTCGGCCTTCACCGATCTCAACGACCAGACGTTCAAGCACTGGGATTTCAAACATACCGATCCGACCGGCGCGCAAAAGGGCCTCGACGACAAAGGCAACGTCATCCTCTACACCGCCGGCGACCTTGCCGCGGTCATGGCATTGAACGTCGACTTGAAAGTGCTGTCGGCGAACGGTGTCTACGATTTCGTCACGCCTTTCTATCAGACGGTCATCGATTTGCAGGTCATGCCGTTGGTCGACAAGCATGTTCGCGAGAACTTGTCCGCGACGTTCTATCCCTCGGGACACATGGTCTACCTCGATGGCGGTTCTCGCACGGCACTCAAGGCCGATCTCGATAAGCTCTATGACAGGACGACAGCCGACAAACCCGCAATGGAACGTATCCGCTCGCTTCAGGCGCGTCGCCGGGCGTAGCGGTGGCATATATCGTTGGTTGTGTCGGACCTCGGCGATAGGCGTCGTCGCGGCCGGCATGGCGGGTACGGCAGTGGCCGCGACCGCCGTGCCGGCCTGCGCCTCGGGGGCATCGGTAACTGCCGCCTCGGCCGCCTCGGCCGCCTCGGCTGCATCAGCTGCTTCAGCTGCATCAGCTGCTTCAGCTGCTTCAGCTGCTTCAGC
>CBJLAJ010000056.1:0-30318 GCA_966421005.1 uncultured Paraburkholderia sp. | reverse complement strand
AACTCGCGACCTCAACCTTGGCAAGGTTGCGCTCTACCAACTGAGCTACTCCCGCAGTGTGCTTCCCCGGATGATGATCGGCTCGCTTGGCTCAGCGCATCGCGCTCAAAAGCTTGCCACCGGAGAAGCGAGATTATGTATAACCTGCTGAATCGTGTCAACACCTTTGTCGTCGCGGCGGCGCCGTACGGCGCTCACAGACGCGTTTCGCGCGCCGCGCGCAAGAAGCTGTCGAGCAGCGGCGTGCAGTCGAGCAGCTCGGGGCCGCCCGCGCGATGAAATTCAGGGTGCCACTGCACGCCCATCACAAACGGAGCGCGCCGATACCGCACCGCCTCGATCAGCCCATCTCCGGCCGATACCGCCTCCACATTCAAGTCACGGCCGAGGCTCTTCACCGCCTGATGGTGGATCGAGTTGACAAGCGCCTCGCGGCGCCCCGGGAACATATTGACGAGCGTCGAGCCGTCCGGAAACCGCACCGAGTGACGATGCTGGTCGTAACGCTCGTTGACGTGAATACCCGCCGTCGGCACTTCGGTCGCAATGTCCTGATAGAGCGTGCCGCCGAATGCGACGTTGATCAGCTGGCAGCCACGACAAATCCCGAGCACCGGTTTGCCCGATTCGATGAACTCGTGCAGGAGCTCCAATTCGTACATATCGCGCACGCGGTCGCCCGGCCACTCGGCCAGCATCTCGGTTGCAGCGTACGTCTGCGGCGACACATCCGCGCCACCCTGCAACAGCAGCCCATCGAGGTGCTTGGCGTAATCGCGCAACCGGATGTTGCTCGGATGCAGCATGCCTTGATGACCGACCGTCGGAATCATGAAGACCATCACATCGCGCGACATTACCCAGTGCGCCACGGATTCCTCGAGATACTGCAGCGTCTTGCCCCGCAATCCGATCGCACCGGGCTCGGGATGAAAGATGCGCGCCGATACGCCGATGCGCAGCGTCCGCTGCGTGATGCGCTGCCCAGCCCGATCGAAAAAGAGTCGCGCGCGCGCCGCGATGGTCCGGCCGAAAACGCTCCACGGCGAGTCGTTATGCTTCAGATACGCGGGTCTCGACACGGTTCCGGCGGCGCTCGCGGGCGGCGGACGCGATACATCGAAATCGGGGGGCGCGCCGAATCCGGGCGGCGGCGTTCCCCGCCCCATTGATCGTTCGGTGTCCTCCCGCGCCGCATTCTCTTGTGCCGAGGTCTCGCGTGCCGCCGTCGCGCGCGCTTCGGCGGCTTCGGCCGCCGCGCTCGATTGGGGCGATGACGCGACTTCCGGGGAGACGGCGACCGTCGAGGCACTCCCCGGCGTGTCGGTCGATGCACGCGCCGCGGCTTCGGCGGCGGTGCCTGTCGTTCCCGCGCCGCCCGACGGCGCCGTGGGCGGCGGCGGTACGTCCGGCCCGCCCGGCGAAGCCGCCGAGGCTGGCGTGCCCGTGGGTGCGGGCGTGCCCGTGGGTGCGGGCGTATGAGGTGCAGCAAAGGAATCGCTGGAAGAATGGACAGAAGTGTCCGGACCGGCACGGCCGGCGTTCGGTGGCGTTTTTTCGCTCATGACGATGGGACAGGGGCGCGCGTCGCACGCACAGCGATGAAAGAGCGCCCATTATCCGCCACCGCGCAAAGTCGCCGCAATCGTGGCGGATCGATGAGGGCCGGCCGCCCGGTCATGCGTGTGGGCGACTGATTGCTTCGCCCAGGCGCGCCTGCCTGCGCATGCCGGATGCCACGGCTACAATGCCTGCAGCATCCTCTCCGATCTGCCCCCTCATCCATAGAACGAGCGTCACCCATGGCCACTAAATTCGCTCTATTCCCCCCGCTCGCCCGCCTCGCCGAGGACCTCTCGACGGGCAAAACGACGAGCCGGATGCTCGTCGAAACCGCGCTCGAGCGCATTGGCGATCCGGCCGGTCAAGGCTCGACCGTCTTCATGCAGACGGATGCCGATGCGGCGCGCGCCGCGGCGGACGCGCACGATCGCCTGCGCGCCGCCGGCACCGTGCTCTCCCCGCTCGCGGGTATTCCGGTATCGATCAAGGATTTGTTCGATGTGAAAGGCCAGGTCACGCGCGCGAGTTCTCGCGTACTGGCAGACGCGCCGCCCGCGCAAGCCGACGCCCCGGCGGTAGCGCGCCTGCGCAACGCTGGCGCCGTGCTCATCGGCCGCACGAACATGTCCGAATTCGCGTTTTCCGGACTCGGCCTCAATCCGCACTACGGCACGCCGCTTTCGCCGTACCGCCGTGCCGAGCCGGGCGAGGCCCGCATTGCGGGCGGCTCCTCGTCGGGCGCAGCGGCGTCGGTCGCCGACGGCATGGCCGCCGTCGCGCTCAGTACGGATACAGGCGGTTCGATCCGCATCCCGGCCGCGTTTTGCGGGCTCACCGGCTTCAAGCCAACGGCTAGCCGTATTCCGCGCGAAGGCGCCGTGCCGTTATCCACCACGCTCGATTCGTTCGGCCCGATCGGCGTATCGGTGGCCTGCTGCGCGCTCGTCGATCGAATTCTCGCCGGCCTCGAGCCGCGCATTCCCGCCCGCCGCCCGCTCGAAGGCGTGCGTCTTGGCGTGTTGACCCACTATGTCACCGACGATGTCGAGGCCCCGGTCGCCCAGGCGATCGACACCGCGCTCAAGCACCTCGAAGCGGCCGGCGCGATCCTCGCGGATGTCCATTTCGCACCGCTCGAACGCCTGCCCGAAATCAATCGCTTCGGTTTTTCCGCGATGGAGGCTTACGCCTGGCATCGCCGGCACATCGCGACACAGCGCGAACGCTACGATCCGCGCGTTCTCGCGCGAATCCTCAAGGGAGAAAGCGCGCGCGCGACTGACTACCTCGATCTGATCGCCGAGCGCGCAGCGCTCATGAAAGCCGCGCACGAGACTCTGTGGCAGCAGTTCGATGCGATCGTCGCGCCTACCGTGCCGATCGTTCCCCCTCGTGTGGCCGATTGCGATCGCGACGATGCTACCTATGCACGGATCAACGCGCTGGTACTGCGCAACCCGAGCACGTTCAATGTATTGGATGCCTGCGCCGCCTCGCTGCCATGCCACGCGCGAGGCGAAGCCCCCGTCGGCCTGATGCTTGCGGCAGGACCGCACCGCGACGACGCATTGCTCAGTGTCGCCCTCGCGGCGGAAAAGGTGCTCGATTCGATTCGCTGAACCGGTTCGCGGCCTTCCGAATATGAGACCTCGCGGCAACCCATGGCGACAAATCACACTAAAATGCAGCGATTTGCCCCTCGGAGCCTCCGCTTCATGAACGATCTCCTTTCGCTGCGCCGCGAACGCCGCCTGCTCGTGTTGCTCGGTCTCGTTTCGCTCGGCCTCGTCGGCGGCGCGCTTTACCTGCAATTCGCGAAGGGCGAAGATCCCTGCCCGCTTTGCATCATTCAGCGCTATTTCTTCATCCTGGTGGCCATCCTCGCTTTCGCCGGCGCAACGCGCAGCGGCTGGCGAGGCGTTTGCGTGTTCGAAACGCTGATCGCCCTCGTCGCGGCGGCCGGCATCGGCACCGCCCTTCGTCATCTCTTCATTCAGCTGAATCCGGGCTTCAGCTGCGGGTTCGACGCGCTACAGCCTGTCGTCGATGCGCTGCCGCCCGCCCATTGGCTGCCGAGCGTATTCAAGGTGGCGGGCCTTTGCGAAACGGTCTATCCGCCGATCCTCGGCATTTTGCTGCCGGGTTGGGCCCTCATCGCTTTCGCCTTGATGTTCATCGCCGTCGTCGCCAGTCTCTGGCTCCGGCGAGCCAAGCGACGCCTGCATGCGGCCTGAGCGCTGAACGCGCTGATATACCTCGCGGCGAACCGGGCACCCTTGCCGCTACCGCCGCCCGGCCACAGTCCCTCGCGCTGCAACATGACGACGGCTTGCAACTTCCCCGTATGCCGCGCATCGTAAGACAGTAGTTATGCTGGCGCTGATAGCGACCATCAGCGCCGGACGAACTTCGCCGCATATTGCGGTGCTATCTTGTGCTCTGGATGGCGATCCACGTGCGCGAGCCGGCTGTTGCCGGCGCTGAGCGTAACGCGCGCCTGATCCGCAACTTCAGGATTCGGCCCATGACCACGCATCCCATCCGCTTTTACTACCGCGGCGCGATTCACGAAATTGACGACGCGTCGGCCACGCGCACGGTGCTGCAGCATCTGCGCGAAGACCTGCATTGCACGGGCACCAAGGAGGGCTGTGCCGAAGGCGACTGCGGCGCGTGCACCGTCGTCGTCGGCGAGCTCGATGCCGATGGAGCGCTCGCGCTCAAGGCCGTCAACGCCTGTATCCAATTCCTGCCCACACTCGATTCGCGCGCCCTTTTCACCGTCGAGGACCTGCGACGCCCCGACGGCACGCTGCATCCCGTGCAACGCGCGCTCGTCGATTGTCACGCATCCCAGTGCGGTTTTTGCACGCCGGGCTTTGCGATGTCGATGTGGGCGCTCTACGAGAATCGGCAAGGCGAAGCCCAGGTGCCCTCGCGCGACGAGATTGCGACGGCGCTGTCCGGCAATCTTTGTCGCTGCACGGGATACCGGCCGATCGTCGACGCAGCCCAGGCGATGTTCGACACTGACCGCTATGCGTGCGCCCCGCTCGATCGAGCCCGAATCGCCGAGGCGCTGCGCACGTTGCGCCGCGATGAGACGTTCGAATTCACGGGCCGCGAAACGCGCGGCGCAGAGGCGAGCACGACGACATTTCGCGCACCGGTCACCCTCGACGCGTTCGCTGCGTTGCGCGCGGCACACCCGGACGCTCGCGTGCTCGCCGGCAGCACCGATGTCGGGCTCTGGGTGACGAAGCAAATGCGTGATCTCGGCGATCTGCTATACATCGGCAACGTCAGCGAGTTGAAGCGCATCGAGCGCGACGCATCGATGCTCACCATCGGCGCCGCGGCTTCGCTCGAAGACGCTTACGCGGCGCTCGTGGCCGAGTATCCGGTGCTTGCCGAGTTCGCGCGGCGCTTCGCGTCGCTGCCGATACGCAATGCCGGCACGCTCGGCGGCAATGTGGCCAACGGCTCGCCCATCGGCGACTCGATGCCCGCGCTCATTGCGCTTGGCGCGCAAGTCGTGTTGCGCCGGGACAAGGCTTCACGCACGCTGCCGCTCGATGCGTTCTACCTCGGCTATCAGAAAACGGCGCTCGAGCCCGGCGAATTCCTCGCCGCCGTTCGCATCCCCCTCGCTCACGCGCGGTTGCGCTTTCGTACTTACAAGGTGTCGAAGCGCTACGATCAGGATATCTCGGCGGTATGCGGTGCATTTGCGCTCGACATCGACAACGGAAAAATCGTCTCGGCACGCATCGCGTTCGGCGGTATGGCGGCAACACCGCAGCGCGCGAGCGCGGCCGAAGCGGCGCTCGCCGGCGCGAATTGGAATGAAGCGAGCGCGCAGCGTGCAATGGCTGCGCTCGAAAAGGATTTCGTGCCACTCACCGACATGCGTGCATCGAGCAGCTACCGTATGACCGTCGCCCGTAACCTGCTCTGGCGCTTTCACCTGGAAACGCGCGACGAGGCGCCGCTGGCCGCCAGCGAGGTCGAAGCGTTCTCGTTCCAGCCCGCCGCCTGCCTGGCCAAGGAGATGCGATGAATCTGATGACCGAAGCATCGATCGAGCGCATGGGCGCAACCTCGCAGCCGGGCGCCGCGATCGGCGTAGCGCTCCCGCACGAATCGGCCGAGCTGCACGTCAGCGGCGAAGCCGCTTACACCGACGATCTGCCCGAGCTCGCAGGCACGCTGCATGTCGCGCTCGGCTTGTCGCGCCATGCCCATGCGCGCATCGTGTCCCTCGATCTCGAAGCCGTGCGCGCGGCGCCCGGCGTGGTCGCGGTGCTGACGGCGGGCGACATTCCCGGCGAAAACAACTGCGGTCCGGTACTTCACGACGATCCGATCCTCGCTGACGGCACCGTCTTCTATCTTGGACAACCCGTTTTTGCCGTTATCGCGACGAGCCGCGAACTCGCGCGGCAAGCCGCGGCGCTCGCCAAAAGCGGCGACATCGTGCGCTACGAACCGCTCGAGGCCGTGCTGACGGCGCGGGCGGCGCGCGATCGCCAGCAGTATGTCTTGCCGCCGCTGCACCTCGTGCGAGGCGATCCGGCAGCAAGGATTGCCGCCGCACCGCATCGGCTGACGGGTGAGTTCGAAGTCGGCGGACAGGAACAGTTCTACCTCGAAGGACAAATCGCCTATGCCGTACCCAAGGAAGGGGCCGGCATGCTCGTCTACAGCTCGACGCAGCATCCGAGCGAGATGCAGCAGGTCGTCGCGCATATGCTCGGCTGGCCCGCGCACCGCGTCCTGTGCGAATGCCGGCGCATGGGAGGCGGCTTTGGGGGCAAGGAATCGCAGTCGGCGGTGTTCGCTTGCATCGCGGCGCTCGCCGCGTCAAGGCTCAAGCGGCCCGTCAAACTGCGCGCCGATCGCGACGACGATTTTCTGATTACGGGCAAGCGCCATGACGCCGTCTATCGATACGAAGTCGGCTTCGACAGCGAAGGCCGCATCGCGGGGGCTCGCGTCGAGATTGCGTTGCGCGCGGGTTATTCGGCCGATCTCTCAGGGGCCGTGGCTACGCGAGCGGTCTGCCATGTGGACAACGCCTACTATCTGTCCGATGTCGAGATCGCGGCGCTGGCCTGCAAGACGAACACGCAGTCGAATACGGCCTTTCGCGGCTTCGGCGGCCCGCAAGGCGCCCTCGTGACCGAAGTCATGATCGACGATATCGCGCGCGAGCTCGGGCGGGACCCGCTCGATGTCCGGCTCGCGAATTTCTATGGCATCGGCGAGCGCGACCTCACGCCATACGGCCAACGCGTCTAGGACAACGTCCTGGCTCCGCTTGCCGGGCAACTGCTCGAAACGAGCGACTATCGCGAGCGCCGCGCGACGCTCGCGGCATTCAATCGAACGAGCCCCGTGCTCAAACGCGGAATCGCAATCACGCCGGTGAAGTTCGGCATTTCGTTCAACGTGCCGTTTCTGAATCAAGCCGGCGCACTCGTGCATGTCTATCGGGACGGCTCCGTGCTCGTCAATCATGGCGGCACGGAAATGGGCCAGGGTCTCAATACGAAAGTCGCGCAAGTCGTCGCACACGTGCTCGGGCTGCCGCTCGACAGCGTGCGCGTGACGGCGGCCGACACATCGAAAGTCGCCAATACGTCTGCCACGGCGGCCTCGACGGGCAGCGATCTGAACGGAAAAGCGGCCGAAGCAGCGGCCGAGACCATCCGCGCCCGCCTGGCCGAATTGGCTGCGAGGCTCCTGGGCGGCCACGCAAGCGAGGTCGTCTTCGCCGACGGAGCCGTATCGCTCGACGGTGCATCGCTGCCATTTGCGCAGCTGGTGAACGAGGCGTATCTCGCCCGCGTACAACTCTGGTCGGACGGTTTTTACGCCACGCCGAAGGTGCATTGGGATGGAAAGACGCTGACGGGCCATCCGTTCTACTACTTTGCGTACGGCGCCGCTGTATCGGAGGTGGTCGTCGATACCCTCACCGGCGAATGGAAGCTCCTGCGCGCCGACTTGCTGCACGACGCGGGCCGCTCGATCAATCCCGCCATCGATACGGGACAGGTCGAAGGAGGATTCATTCAGGGCATGGGTTGGCTGACGACTGAAGAACTCTGGTGGAACGCCGATGGCCGCCTCATGACACACGCGCCCTCGACCTACAAGATCCCCGCGATCAGCGATACGCCGGCCGCGTTCCATGTCGCGCTGTATCGGAATGAAAACGTGGAGCCAACCGTATTCCGCTCGAAGGCGGTGGGCGAGCCGCCGCTGCTGCTCGCGTTCTCGGTTTTTCTCGCCATCCGCGATGCCGTCGCCGCGGCCGCCCCGGATGCACGCTCGGCCCCGCCACTGCGCGCGCCCGCGACGCCGGAAGCGATTCTCGCGGCAATCGCCGCGCTCGGCCGTCCGCACGGTACCGCTTGAAGAGGATCGACACCGCATGCAAGCCTGGCTGTCCGATCTTCAGCACCTGCTCGCACACGGCGACGCCGTGGTGCTCGTCACCGTTGCCCGCGTGGAAGGATCGGCGCCGCGCGAAGCCGGTACCAAGATGATCGTGACACGCGATAGCGCACGGCATACGATCGGCGGCGGCCACCTCGAGTGGCGGGCGATAGAGATCGCCCGCGAGGTGCTGCGCGACGGCGCGCGTGTGCCGCACCGGCGAAGGCTCGAGAGGCTCGCGCTCGGGCCGAGTCTCGGGCAATGTTGCGGCGGCGCGGTCATGCTCGCGTTCGAACGCCTCGACGTGGGCGATCTCGGCTGGGTAGCTACGCTCGTCAAGCGCCTCGCGGCGGGACAAGCGAGCGTGCGCAGCGTGTCGTTCGGCCCAACGCCTGACGGTGTCATGCTTTCCGACGCGCAGCCCGGCTGCGATGTGCCGGATTGCCTGCTCTGGGATGGCACCGGCTTCGATGAAGGCAACGCGCTGCTGACCGAGACGATCGTGGCGCGCGAGTTTCCGGTTGTCCTGTTCGGTGCGGGACACGTCGGCGCCGCGCTCGTGCGCATCCTCGCGACGTTGCCCTGCCGCATACGCTGGGTCGACGAGCGCGATACTCAATTCGACGAGCACCTCGTGCCGATCTCGCTGCGAGAGCTGCCGAACGTGACGATCGATGCGAACGATGCGCCCGACGAGGCTGTGGACGAAGCCGCGCCCGGCAGTTATTTCGTCGTCATGACGCACAATCACGCGCGCGATCTCGCGCTGGCCGAGCGCATCCTGAGACGCGGCGACTTCGCGTTTTTCGGCATGATCGGCTCGCTCACGAAGCGCCGGCAATTCGAACACCGGCTGGCTGCGCGAGGCATCGATCCCGCGCGGATTGCGCGAATGCACTGCCCCATCGGGGTCGTCGGTATCGCAGACAAATCGCCGGAAGTCATTGCGATTTCGGCGGCGGCTCAACTGCTGCAAGCCGTCGAAAGCGAGCGAGCGCGACATGCGCCGCGAGCCGCCCCGTCGTCAATCTCTTCTTCCCTTTCTTCATCGACCGACCATGACCCCGACATTCGCTGAAAAAATCGCCGGTGCGCCGAAGGCCGAGCTGCATATCCACATCGAAGGCTCGCTCGAGCCGGAACTGATCTTCAAGCTTGCCGAACGCAATGGCGTCGCGCTCGCCTACGATTCGATCGAAGCGCTGCGCGCCGCATATGCATTTACCGATCTCCAGTCGTTTCTCGACATCTACTATGCGGGCGCGAGCGTACTGCTTACGGAAGACGACTTCTATGACATGACGGCGGCCTACATCGAGCGCGCGCTGGGCGACGGTGTAGTGCATGCCGAAATATTCTTCGATCCGCAAACGCATACCGAGCGCGGCGTTCCGATCGAAACGGTCGTCGCGGGCATGGAGCGCGCGCTGGCGGAGGGCGAGCGTCGCGGCCTCTCCAGCAAGCTGATTCTCTGCTTCTTGCGCCATCTGTCCGAAGACGATGCGCTCGCCACCTTCTCGGCCGCCCTGCCGCTTTTCGACACTTACGCGCACCGGCTGATCGGCGTCGGTCTGGATTCGTCGGAGCGCGGCCACCCGCCGTCCAAGTTCGAACGCGTTTTCGGCCAGGCGCGCGAGCGCGGGCTCAAGCTCGTCGCGCATGCGGGCGAGGAAGGCCCGCCTTCGTATATCTACGAAGCGCTCGATCTACTGAAAGTCGATCGCGTCGACCACGGCGTGCGCAGCATCGAAGATCCGGCGCTCGTGACGCGGCTTGCCGACACGCGCGTCGCGCTGACCGTCTGCCCCTTGTCGAATCTGAAGTTGCGCGTGTTCGACGACATGAAGCGGCACACCTTGAAGTCACTGCTCGATCGCGGCGTGGCCGTCACGATCAATTCGGACGATCCGGCCTACTTCGGCGGTTATGTGAATGCGAATTACCTGGCAGCGGTCGAAGCGCTCGGACTGTCTGACCATGACGTCTACACCCTCATCCGCAACGGCTTCGAAGCGTCATTTGTCACGCCGAGCGAGCTCGACGCCTTCATTGCGAAGCTCGACGCGTATTGGAAGCGATAGAAGCCACAGGTGCGCGCGCTGCATCGGCGCCGCGCCGTTTCTCAGCACAGGAATATTTTCGATCATGAGCCCAATCGATCAGCGCGGTGCGCAACGCATCGCCTACCGCGCCATGCTGCTCAGTTTCGTGGGCGATCCGGCTGAATCCGACGATGCCGCTCACTTTGAGGAAGACGGGCTGCTCATCGTCGAAGCGGGGCGCGTCGTCGCGAAAGGCAGCTACGCCGCGCTCGCCGATCAGTTGACGCCCGCCACGCAGGTGCATGATTTCGCCGGCAAGCTGATCATCCCGGGCTTCATCGATACGCACGTGCACTATCCGCAAACGGACATGATCGCCTCACCTGCGTCCGGCCTTTTACCCTGGCTCGAGCGCTACACGTTTCCGACGGAGCGGCGTTTCGCCGATGCGGCTCGGGCGCGGCAGACCGCGGACTTTTTCCTCGACGAACTGCTTCGTTGCGGCACGACAACCGCGCTCGTCTACTGCACCGTGCACAAGGAGTCCGTCGATGCGTTCTTCGCCGCGAGCGAAGAACGGCAGTTGCGTATGATCGCGGGCAAAGTGCTGATGGACCGCAATTGTCCGGAATTCCTGCGCGATACGGCGCAATCGGGCTATGACGACAGCGCCGAGCTGATCGCGCGCTGGCATGGCAAAGGACGGCAACTTTACGCACTCACGCCGCGCTTCGCGCCAACGTCGACGCCCGAGCAATTGCATGCGTGCGGCGTGCTCGCGCAAACGCACCCGGAGGTATTCGTTCAGACGCACGTGGCCGAGAATGTCGACGAGATCAAGTGGGTCGCCGAACTTTATCCGGGCCATCGCAGCTATCTCGACGTCTACGATCGCTATGGACTCCTGCGCCGCCGCGCAGTTTATGGTCACTGCATCCATTTCGACGACCGCGATCGGGCACGCATGGCCGAGAGCGGTGCCATTGCCTCGCATTGCCCGACATCGAACCTGTTCCTCGGCAGCGGGCTATTCGATATCGCCAAGGCCGGCACCCACGGAATGGCGGTGACGCTCGGCACCGATGTCGGCGGCGGCACCGCGTTCTCGATGCTGCAGACCATGAACGAAGCGCATAAGGTCGCGCGTCTGAATGGCCATCACCTCAGCGCGACGCGCATGTTCTGGCTCGCGACAGCCGGCGCCGCGCAGGCGCTCGATCTCGATGGCGTGGTCGGCACACTCGCGCCGCAGACCGAAGCCGATTTCGTCGTGCTCGATCCAGAGGCCACACCGTTGCTCGCACGCCGGATGCAGCGTGCCGAATCGCTCGAGGAACGGCTTTTTGCATTTGCACTGCTCGGCGATGATCGTGCCATATACGAAACGTACGCGTCGGGCCGGTGCGTGCATCGTCGCAGCGACGGCGCACGCCTCAAAAGCACGAGCGCCAGCTACTGACGGCTGGCACGCTGCGCCAGCCGCCTGCTACAGCCCACACGCCGTTTCGCATAGCCGGCAACACTGCTGTGCTAGAATCCGCAGCTCATTGGGGAGTAGCCGCCCCGCCGCTTCTCGCCGATTCACCGGCGATGCAGAGCGCGGCGGGGGCATCCGTCAACAGACTTGGCCACGCGGCCATGGCGGATGCAGCCTCGGGCCTGGCGAGACCGATGACCCGCACGCGCGCCGTTTATGGGCCCGGCGTCGCTGTGGGTCGTCGCTCGCACCTATCTCGGCCCGGGAAGAACAATCAACGTGGAACAAGCCTTTCTGATCTCGACCGGCGCTGTCGCGCTCGCTGAAATCGGCGACAAGACTCAATTGCTGTCCCTCGTCCTTGCGGCACGCTATCGGAAACCCATTCCGATCATGCTCGGGGTACTCGTCGCCACGCTCGCCAACCATGCGGGCGCCGGCGCAATCGGGGATTGGCTCGGTGCGCTCGTCACTCCGACCATCATGCAATGGGCCTTGACGATCTCGTTCATCGCAATGGGGATCTGGGTGCTGATACCCGACAAGCTCGATGCGAACGAGGCGAACGTCGCACGCGGCCGGCTCGGCGTATTCGGCGCCACGCTCGTCACATTCTTTCTGGCCGAAATGGGCGACAAGACGCAGATCGCGACGGTGGCGCTAGCGGCCCGGTTTCACGACTTCATCGGTGTGGTGGCCGGCACGACGCTTGGCATGATGCTGGCCAACGTGCCCGCCATCTTGCTGGGCGAACGCTTTGCCCACCGTCTGCCGACGCGCACCGTACACGTGATCGCCGCCATTCTGTTCATCGTCCTCGGCGTCCTCGGACTCGTGCGCGGGACTGTTTGACACGCAAAAGGCCGCAGCGCGATCAGGCGGCCTCCCGCACTACCGCGGTTTCTACTGAGCCGCCGGAGCGGATGTCGCGGCAGGTGCGCGGCCCGTTGCCGAGGGTGCGACGGGCACCTCGTTCGACGCCCCTCCGCCATGCGAATCGACAGGCATGCGTACTGTACGCACAACCCCGTTGCCGAGCGGGAAATCCGCCAACGCACTACGCGCGAGATAGGGCATGGTCTGCACGAGCGACGATTCGTCGTTCGTGGTGCGCGCCGTGACGTTATAGACTTCCTTGCCTGTCGAGCGCTCGGTAATGCGCACGCCGAGCGTGTGCGTATAGACCGGATAAGTCTGGCTGACGTAATCCGGGGGAAACCCACCGAACGGTCCGAAAGGACTCATTGGCCGCCAAAATGGGCCGGGCCAGGGATTCCCGTAATAGACCGGCTGCGTGATCGTCATTGCGCCGGCATCGGTCTTGTAGGCAAGCCCGACCAGATAGTGCGCCTGCGTACGCGGTACCTGCCGAAACGCATAACGATCGAGCTCATAGGCGACGAGCTGCTCGTACGTCGCCTGCTCCAGGCTGTTTTGCTGCGCCGGCGTGCGGTCGAACGCATAGGTGCGCGTCGCATCGCTGCCGCTCCACTCGGAAAACGCTGTGACCTGCGAGGTCACATAGGTCGTGCACCCTGACAACATCATGGCCGACGCCGCGCAGACCGGCACGACCGCACTTCTCACCCATTGCCACTTCACCTTGATGTCTTCCTCTGATATGCCACGGGCCGCGCCAATTCCACGGGCCTGACGACGATGATACGCCGAGCCCGCAGCGCCGGGCCGGCCGGCTTTGTACAATGGATGACGACCTCGCCGCTGACGCGCGAGCCAAAACGGTCCAATTTCCCGATCTGCCATGTCCGATACCGCCAATTCCGCTGTGATCCGCCGGGCCGACTACACGCCGCCGGCCTTTCTCATCGACTCGGTTGCGCTCGAGTTCGATCTCGTTGCCGAACGCACAATCGTCAAGAACACGATGCGGGTGCGACGCAACCCCGACGCCGTGCATACCGCACGCCTGGAACTCATGGGTGAGGCGTTGGAGCTCGTATCCGTCTCGGTCGACGGGGCCGCCCATGCTGCACATCATGTACACGAGCACGGCCTTGTACTCGACGCTGTACCCGACGCATTCGAGCTGACGATCGTAAGCGCGTGCAACCCTGCCGCCAACACGACGCTCTCCGGGCTTTACGTGTCGAGCGACAACTTTTTCACGCAATGCGAAGCAGAAGGCTTTCGGCGCATCACCTACTTTCTCGATCGCCCCGACGTCATGGCCACCTATGCGGTGACGCTGCGCGCGGACAAAGCCGCCTATCCGGTGTTGCTCTCGAACGGCAATCTCGTCGACGCGGGCGATCTACCTGGCGGGCGTCACTTTGCCAAATGGCAGGACCCGTTCAAGAAACCGAGCTACCTTTTCGCGCTGGTCGCGGGCAAGCTCGTCGCGCTCGAAGAGCGAATCCGCACGGGCTCCGGCAAGGAAAAGCTATTGCAGGTCTGGGTCGAGCCGCACGATCTCGACAAGACGCGCCATGCAATGGATTCGCTCATCAATGCGATTCGCTGGGACGAGACGCGCTTCGGTCTGGAACTCGATCTCGACCGCTTCATGATCGTCGCCGTGAGCGACTTCAACATGGGCGCGATGGAGAACAAAGGCCTGAACATCTTCAACACGAAGTATGTGCTGGCCAATCCCGAGACAGCCACCGATACGGATTTCGCCAACATCGAAGCCGTGGTCGGCCACGAGTATTTCCATAACTGGACTGGCAATCGTGTCACTTGCCGCGACTGGTTCCAATTGAGCCTCAAAGAAGGTCTTACCGTCTTCCGCGATCAGGAGTTTTCGGCCGACATGCAAGGCGGCGCGACCGATGAAACGGCGCGTGCGGTAAAACGCATCGAG
This sequence comes from uncultured Paraburkholderia sp., assembly GCA_966421005.1. Taxonomy (GTDB): domain Bacteria; phylum Pseudomonadota; class Gammaproteobacteria; order Burkholderiales; family Burkholderiaceae; genus Trinickia. The sequence continues at coordinate 15,968 of CBJLAJ010000056.1, read as the reverse complement.
GACGTGCGCGTACTGCGTCAGATGCAGTTCGCCGAAGACGCGGGCCCGATGGCGCACCCGGTGCGCCCCGAAAGCTACGTCGAGATCAACAACTTCTATACGATGACCGTCTACGAGAAAGGCGCCGAAGTCGTGCGCATGTATCAGACGCTCTTCGGGCGCGACGGTTTTCGTCGCGGGATGGATCTCTACTTCAAGCGGCACGACGGACAAGCCGTCACGTGCGACGATTTCCGCCATGCGCTGGCCGATGCGAACGGGCGCGATCTGGCGCAATACGAGCGCTGGTACAGCCAGGCAGGAACGCCGCGTGTCAGCGTGCGCACCGCATACGACGCCAATGCGAAACGCTTTACGGTTACGCTCTCGCAACGATATGCCGATGCGGCGCCCGCCGCGCGCGAGACCCAACAAGGCCCGCTTCTGATTCCGTTTGCAATGGGCCTCATCGGCCGCAACGGCAACGATCTGCCGCTGCGTCTCGAAGGCGAGCCGGCCGCGACGGGCACGACCCGCGTACTGGAGTTGACCGAGAACGAAGCCCACTTCACGTTTGTCGACGTTGCCGAGCCGCCCTTACCTTCGCTGCTGCGCAATTTTTCGGCACCGGTGATCGTCGAGTACGACTATACGAATGACGAACTCGCCTTTTTGCTCGCGCACGACAGCGACCCGTTCAATCGATGGGAGGCCGGTCAGCGCCTCGCGACACGCGAGCTGTTGGGTTTGGCTGCACGCGCCGCGGCAGACGAGCCCCTCGCGCTCGACGATTCGGTTGTCGCGGCGTTTGCGCGCGTGCTGACCGACGAGACGCTTTCGCCCGCGTTCCGCGAACTTGCGCTCGTGCTGCCTTCCGAGTCCTATCTTGCCGAACAGATGGCCGAATCGGACCCCGCAGCGGTGCACCGCGCGCGGCAATTCGTGCGCAGGCGCCTAGCCACGGCGCTGCGCGAGCAATGGTTGAGCCTGTATGAACGCCATGTGACGCAGGGCCCGTACGAGCCGACGGCGCAAGCCGCGGGCCATCGCGCGCTGAAGAATCTCGCGCTCGCCTATCTCGCCGAGCTCGACGATCCGTCCGACGCTGTGCGGCTCGCCAATGCACAGTACGACGGCGCCAACAATATGACGGATCGCGCGGCCGCGCTCGCGGCGCTGATCGCGGCCGGCGCGGCGACGAATACGCCGATAGCCGACCGTGCGCTCGACGACTTTTATCGCAGATTCGAAAGCGAGCCCCTCGTCATCGACAAGTGGTTCTCGATGCAGGCCACACAGCGCGGCAACGCGAAACGGCCAGTGATCGAGATCGTGCGCAAGCTCATGGCCCACCCGGCGTTCACAATGCGCAATCCGAACCGTGCCCGTTCGCTGATCTTCAGCTTCTGCTCCGGCAATCCCGCGCAGTTTCACGCTGCCGACGGCTCGGGCTACGCGTTCTGGGCGGAGCAGGTCATAGCGCTCGATGCGCTCAACCCGCAGGTCGCGGCACGTCTGGCTCGCTCGCTCGAGCTTTGGCGTCGTTATACGCCCGCATTGCGCGAGCGCATGCGCGAAGCGCTGGAGCACGTGGCGGCTAAGGCGTCGTCACGGGACGTACGCGAGATCGTCGAAAAAGCATTGGCTTGATATCGCGGAGCGCGATTTCTCAGCGCTTCCGGAGACGACAAACGGACACGCATGTGTCCGTTTTTTTGTCGGCAACCGTGTGCCATCCTACAAAAACTCGCGGCCATCGGCGTGCCGGCGGGTAAAATCCACGGCATCCCCTGGCTTTCGGAGTACCGCAATGTCTCTGCAACGACGCACTACCCTCACGAAATACCTGATTGAACAACAACGCGAAACGAACAACTTGCCTGCCGACTTGCGTCTTCTGATCGAAGTCGTCGCGCGTGCTTGCAAGCTCATCAGCTATCACGTCAGCAAAGGGGCTTTGGGGGAAGCGCTCGGCACCGCGGGCAGTGAAAACGTCCAAGGCGAAGTACAGAAAAAGCTCGACATCCTGTCGAACGAAATCCTGCTCGATGCGAACGAATGGGGCGGCAATCTTGCTGCAATGGCGTCGGAGGAGATGGAGAAGCTTTTCCCCATCCCGGCCAATTACCCGCGTGGCGAGTACCTGCTCGTGTTCGATCCGCTGGACGGTTCGTCGAACATCGACGTGAACGTTTCTATCGGTACGATCTTTTCGGTACTGCGCTGCCCGGATGGACAGGTCGCGACCGAGCAATCGTTCCTTCAGCCGGGCACGCAGCAGGTCGCCGCGGGCTACGCAGTCTATGGGCCGCAAACGATGCTCGTGCTGACGACGGGCAATGGCGTGAACGGATTCACGCTCGACCGGGAGCTGGGTTCATGGGTGCTCACGCACGCCAACCTGCGCATCCCCGAAGACACGCGCGAGTTTGCGATCAACGCATCGAATGCTCGTCACTGGTATCCGCCGGTGCAGCGCTATGTCGATGAACTGCTGGCCGGAAAGACGGGCGCGCGGCAAGCGGACTTCAATATGCGCTGGGTGGCGTCGATGGTTGCCGATGTGCACCGCATTCTGCATCGGGGCGGCATCTTCATGTATCCGGCGGACAAGCGCACGCCGGACAAGCCGGGCAAGCTGCGGCTCATGTACGAGGCGAATCCGATGTCGTTCATCGTCGAGCAGGCCGGCGGCGCGGCAACGAACGGGCACGAGCGCATTCTCGATGTGCAGCCGAAGAGCCTGCATGAGCGTATCGCGGTGTTCCTGGGCTCGAAGAACGAGGTGGAACGCGTCACCGGCTATCACCGCGAAGAAAAAAATTAGGAAAGGGGCTTGCTCTCCGGCTGAAGATGTCTCTATAATCGCGGTTCTCCTGATGCCGGAATAGCTCAGACGGTAGAGCAGCGCATTCGTAATGCGAAGGTCGGGGGTTCGATTCCTCTTTCCGGCACCATAAGATTCATGTGGAAAGCCCAGCCTGCAAAGGCTGGGCTTTTCTATTTCAGGCGAACCTGGCGTAGCGCCAGCGGACATATGGGAAGTGCCCTCGTAAACGAGGGACAAGTTTGGAGCGCCACTCACTTCGGTCGTGTGGGCGCGAGCCCCGTAGGTAATATAGTCCGAAGACATGGTCATCACGCGACTCGGCCTCAGCGCTTCTCTATGATGGCGACGCCTTGATTTCCATTTTCAGGCGATTGCATCTATGCCGAGCAGTTTCCGTGTCTACGTAGACGAGTCGGGGGATGAGGGATTCAAATTTCTGCCCAACGAGCAAGGCAGTTCCAGATGGTTCGTGCTATCAGCCGTTGTGGTAAGGAAGGAACGAGATCTTGAGCTCGTACGGCTCGCGAAAGACGTTCGCGCCCTCCTCAATAAAGAGCCCAGGCATCCGTTGCACTTTCGAAATCTCAGGCACGAGCAGCGGGTACCGTTCATTCGGCGAATTGGTGAGGCGCCTCTTCGACATATACATGTCCTCGTGCATAAGCCGTCGATCACGGATCCGGAAAATTTCCAGCAGGAGAAATTTTCGCTCTACCGCTATGCGACGCGCCTGCTGCTGGAAAGGGTCAGCTGGCTTTGCCGGGATTACCATCGCCCCGCAGCGGGCGGTGATGGCCGCGCGGAACTAATTTTCTCGAACCGATCCGCAATGTCCTACGCCGAGCTTCGCGAGTATTTGCGGCGCCTGCGGCATTCGGCCGAAGTGAGGATTCATTGGGACAGTGTCGAGCCGGACGCCGTGCGAGCAGTCGCTCACGAACAGCTAGCAGGGCTCCAAATCGCGGACGCCGTCGCGACCGGCGTGTTTTATTCAGTACACCGCTCGGTGTATGGCGAAACCGAGGAAGGCTACTTGCGCCTGTTGGGACGCAATCTCTATCGAAACCGGGGAACCGCGGACGGATACGGACTGAAGTTCTGGTGTGCTGACGCTGATGAGAAGCGCCGAGTGTTGGCGGTAGTTGCCAACTAAGAGGGAGAACCGTTGCAGGCCCCGGACTCGAGGATCCCACCCATTCGGGCTGCCATCTTGCGACGACCTCTACTGGCTCCGCGCTCGCCTGCAACAGCACGCAGTATAGTAGGCTTCCCTACCCGAGACAAGTCGATAGGCGTCCACTGTCGATAGGCGTCCACTTCTTGCGGCCATGGTGCGTCTAGTCCCAGCGAGGAAACTGCTCGACCAACGCTTGGGCGTGCTGGTGCATCAATCTCGGAAAACGCTCGGATTCGGCCTTGGGGCGACCCGCAAATTTCGGATGCATGCCCGCCGCCCGTGCGCCCAGCCACCCTTTTTCCGGCCAGCAGCCGGTCCACCAGCTGTGGGCGTTCACATTTCCATCCTGCGTCTGCCAGGACGCGTATTGGGGCTTCAGAGCATTTGCGTTAGCCGCATCGCCCCCCCCGCGTGCGCGATGCACGTCGAGATCAGCCTGCGAACGTCGACGTCCGAGTACCCGAAAAACTCACTGAATTGAATGTACCCAATCCCGCCGCGCTCGCGAATTGCGGGATTGAAATCATGGCCGTTCGTAATGGACGCTTTTCTGGATAACGGATCGCGGACTGCGGTAGCAAAGCAAGCATTTCAATTGTCATTGAATCCTCCGCAGGAAACTGTGAAGAACCTCTGCATTGATGCCGGGTGAGGGACTCAATGACTCGGATTCCAGACAAAGCCAATGCCCGCGCAGCGCTTACGAGTTTATTCGTCTCGCCGCGCGCTCGCCTCAATTTCAACCGTATCCCAGCGCCCGCGTCGCATGGCCTCAGCCAACATACCTAGCGTTAACGGAACGAGTTCCGGGTCTCGGAATCGCTTGGAAAACACTCCCAGGACCGAGCGAATGACATCGACATTGTCGGGGCCAAAATAACGGTCGTACGGGAAGCCTTGCGCCTGCACACTGAACGTCTCGGCCCATTTGTCAATAAACTGGACCGCATCAAGGCCCGTTAACCGAAGGTCTTGCTCCAACCTGCTATCCGGCGTCAACTTCAGCGGGCCACCCAAGATCGGCCGGCCGAGCTCCTCTCGAGCAAATGCTTCGAGCCGATTCCAAATCTCATCAGCCATTACAGCACCCTATCTTCTGGTTTCACCATGTGGTTGTATGTCCACACCGTGTCTCGCATAATCAGCAGCGCATCTTTCGAAAGGAGTATCACACCAACCACTGGGATGGCTCGTCCGACAAACGCACCAAGGTTGCGGGTCATAGCAATCCGGATTCCTCCGACGCCTGCTTTGACTATTGTGGGCAGCCGCATTCGTACGTTGAACGGCAATAGACTACGCGCTGTAATTGACACGACGGATGTACCCGCCACAGAACCGCCTAGCTTTCCCGCAACCGGTATATCGTTCTGACCTAGCAAAATGGCTGCGGCGCCCGCGAGATCATCCAGGCCTAACTGCTTTCGCAGTTTGATCAAGTGCGATAAATACGAACAGCTCGGCGGGAGCCAAGTTTTGGTGAATGCCGTAAGCGTATCGGTTATTGCTCATGTTATCTCCGCTCGACAAGCGGGGGGACGCTGCTCTCTCAGCCGTCTATCAATGCCCCGAAAGTCGACACTTTACCCGAACTCGGATGCTGGCCCCTCGTCTGTGCCCCTATCTCAGCCGAATTAACTTCGCGAATAGCGACGCTTCTACGCCGCGCCGGCTCGTCGGCGTTATGTGACGGCGGACGCCTCCGCTTTTTACTGGCGACGGACCGGCCCCTTGGTCGAGCAGTCGCTGCAGCCCTCCCGCTGAAAAAGTGCCCATAACGCGCTCGGTAGCCCATTCCCGAGCACCATCTTGCCTGCCATATGGCAAGTTAGTCGGCACGCGACCCGATGCCGCTCACCACTGAAACAGGTCCGCTATGCGTATGCACAACCCGCCACATCCCGGCGAAATCCTCGGTGACTTGTGGCTTGAGCCGCTCGATCTCCCGGTCACGCGCGCTGCCGAGGCACTTGATGTCTCGGATGAGACGTTATCCGAGATCTTCAACTCCCGGGCGGCCATCAGCCCTGAAATAGCTCTACGGCTTGAATCAGCGTTCGGCAAAAGCGCCGAATCTTGGCTCGCGCATCAGGCTGCATATGATCTTTGGCAACTTAGGCAGCGCCGCGATGAGCTGCACGTCGAATCACTGAAGCACACCGTCTGAAGCGCCTCGAGCGGTCACGCGGGCTCGGCGCACCGTTCTTGACAAGCGCTTTCCCCACCGCCAAGTGCACCCGCAACCCCACCTCAAATATCAAAGAAAACCGTCTCACGCCCTCCATCGGGCGTGTCTTGCAGTCGGATATCGAAGGTATAAACGGCTTTTCCATCGCGCTCGCTGCGCTCGGCAATAAGCGTCTTGCGACGCACTTCCCATTCGATACCGCCGAGCACCGGATCGCGCGAATTGGCATCGGCCTCATCGCTGAAATAAAGCCGCGTATGAAGCCCGATATTGATGCCTCGGGCAAATAACACCATGAGCACATGCGGCGCTTGCACCGCGCCATTGCGCCCCGCCACCGCACCGGGCTTGATCGTTTCGAATCGATACACACCCGTTTCGAAATCCGCCCCGGTGCGGCCCCACCCGCGAAACGACGGATCGAGCGGCACGTCGCGCCGATCGCCCGGATGCGCATAACGCCCGTCCGCGTTGGCTTGCCAGATTTCGATCAACACATCGCGCACCAGCGAACCGGAGCCATCGTAGACCCGCCCTTCGATATCGATGCGCTCGCCGCGCGTTTGGCTCGTGGCAAGCACATTACCGAAGTTGTTTTCGAAGATATCGAAACCAGCCTGCTTCGGCGCAAGACCGATGTGCACATACGGCCCGCCGGTCTGCGAGGCGGTCTCGTTCAAATGAAACGGAGCAAACGGTGTAAGCGCCATTACTTCACTCCCGGCAAAGACTGTTCGAAGTGTGTCGCGCGGCGTCCGCGCAGCGTTATATCGAAGCGATAGCAGCGGCTATCGAGCGGAATGTGATTAGCGGGATCGAGCGCCGCAATGAGACCGCGAATCTGCTCCTCGCTCGGGATCGTCTTCAAGATCGGACACTGGGCGATGAGCGGGTCGCCCTCGAAGTACATCTGCGTGATGAGCCGCTGTGCCCAGCCATCGCCGCTCAACGAATAATGAATATGCGACGGGCGCCAGTCGTTGATGCGATTGCGCCACGGGTAAGGCCCCGGCTTGATGGTCCGATAGACGTAGTGGCCTTCGGCATCGGTCAGCATACGTCCGCAGCCGCCGAAGTTCGGATCGATCGGCGCCAGGTACTTGTCGTTCTTGTGGCGGTATCGGCCGCCCGCATTCGCCTGCCAGACCTCCACGAGCGCATTCCTCACGGGGCGCCCGAACTCGTCGCGCACGTAGCCGTGCACGATGATCCGCTCGCCGATCGGCAAGCCATCCTTCGCGAAGTTCATGATGAGGTCGTTATCGAGCGGCCCCAGCTCGTCGGCATGGAACACCGGTCCGGTTATCTCGGACAACGTACTTTGCGTCGAAATCAGCGCGTTGCGCGGCGAGCGCAGCACGCTCGTTTTGTAACCCGGCGCGTAAGCTGGCGGATGCTGCGCCGTATCGCGCTGAGCAAATTCGCCAACGGCGCCAGGGCCGTCGGTGGCCGATGTCTGCATGGGTGTCTCCTGAGATGCAATGTCGAATGGCACGTATGTCGCCCGGGGACGAGCGCAGCGCCGGAATCGTTAATTTAAGTTTCCCTAAACTTTGGGTAAATTGACTTATGCGGCGATATTTCATAACCTGAAGTAATGGAAAATCGCCTTCGATTTCGGCACATCAACTGCTTTTTAGCGGTAGCCCAGGAACGCAACCTCGGCCGCGCAGCCGAGCGGCTCCACCTGAGTCAGCCTGCCGTTTCCAAAACGCTCTCGGAACTCGAAGCGCTGGCGGGCGCCCGGATGGTCGAACGCGGGCGCCACGGAGCGCGGCTCACACCAGAGGGTGAGCATTTTTTGCGCTATGCGCTCGATGTCGGTCAGGCGCTCGATTCGGCGGGCGCAGCGTTGAGCAACGCGGTCATGCCGCGCGCCGCCGCGCTCGAAGTCGGCGCACTGCCGACAGTCGCCAGCGGCATCCTCCCCGATGCGCTCATTCGATTACGCGCGCTTCGCCCCCATGCCGGCGTCCGGCTGCGCACCGCCACCAACGCCCTCTTGCTCGCCGCGCTCAAAGCCGGCGAGCTCGATTTTGTGTTGGGTCGCATGGCCGATCCCGCGGCCATGCAGGGGCTCTCCTTCGAATTCCTCTATGCGGAGCCGCTCGTGATGGCCGTCCGTCCACAACACCCGTTGCTGGCGCATGGCGCTATCTCGCTGCCGGCCGTGCTGGCCTATCCGCTCATCGTTGCGCCGCAGGGAACCGTACCGCGGTTGAACACCGACGCCTACTTCGATGCCCACGCGCTGCGCGTGCCTCCGGAGTCCGTCGAGACACTCTCTGTTTCCGTCGCCCGACTCGTCGCGCAACGCTCGGACGCGGTATGGATCACGCCCGAACGCGCCGCTTGCGACGATGTGCGCGGCGGCTCGCTCGCTGCCCTCCCGTTACCTATGACAGGCGCCGAAGAGCCGGTCGGCATCGTGCGGCGCAGCGCAGGCACGACGAGCGAGCTCGCGCAAACCTTCGCCGATATCCTGCGCACGCTTGCGCATAGCGAACCGGACAGACCTCGAAAGCAACGGCCAGCGCGCGTTCCTTGACCCCCAGCGGGCTCGCGCATACCATGCGTCGAATAATGTTCGCTAAGTGGCACTTTGTTCGGTGATCGAACACACACCTTCGTTATCATGCTCGAATTCGACGGACGACTGACGGACCGGCTCTCCTCTACCGATACGCTCATCGCGATCTTTTCCCCGCGCGCGACGACCCAACGCATGCTCGATGTGGAGGCGGCGCTGGCCCGCGCGCTGGCGTCAGCCGGTGTCATTCCTTCCAATGCGGCAGCGCCGATCGAAGCCACCTGTCGCGCGGACGTGCTCGATGCCGACGCACTGACGCGCGCCGCCGCCCGCGCGGGCAACCTTGCCATCCCGCTCGTCAAGCAGCTCACCGCGGCAGTGGCCCAACATGCGCCCGATGCGGCGAAGTACGTGCATTGGGGTGCCACGAGCCAGGACATCATCGACACCGGCATGGTCCTGCAGTTGCGCGACGCGCTGACCGTGATCGAAGCGCAACTCACTTCAATCGGGGACGTCCTGGCCGGCCTGGCCGAGCGATATCGCACCACGCCGATGGTGGGCCGCACGTGGCTGCAGCAGGCGCTGCCTATTACGCTCGGCATGAAGTTCGCGCAATGGCTCGATACACTCGAGCGCCATCGCGCGCGCGTGGCGCATTTACGGCAGCGCGCATTCGCACTGCAGTTCGGCGGCGCGGCGGGCACACTCGCGAGCCTTGGCGAGCGCGCCGATGCGGTGGCGGCAGCACTTGCCCGCGAGCTGTCCCTGCCCTTGCCCGCGCTGCCATGGCATACCCAGCGCGACCGCGTGGCGGAAATTGCAACGACGCTCGGGCTCGTCACCGGCACGCTCGGCAAGATCGCCCGCGACGTATCGCTCATGATGCAGACGGAAATCGGCGAGCTCGCCGAACCGTCGGGCGCGGGCAAAGGCGGCTCGTCGACGATGCCGCACAAACGCAATCCCGTCGGCTGCGCCGCCGTGCTCAGCGCAGCGACGCGCGTCCCAGGGCTCGTTGCAACGGTGCTCGCCGCGATGGTTCAGGAGCACGAGCGGGCACTGGGCGGCTGGCAAGCCGAGTGGGATGCGCTGCCCGACATCGCCCGGCTTTGCGGCGGAGCCCTCGCGCATATCGAGGAGATCGCGCGAGGGCTCGAAGTCGACACCGCCCGCCTCGCCGCCAACCTCGGCATGTCGAACGGGCTCATCCTCGCGGAAGCGGTCATGCTCGCGCTCGGCGAATCGATCGGCCGCCAGGAAGCGCATCGGCTCGTCGAACATGCGTCGCAACAGGCTGTCGCGAGCGGGCGCAATCTGCGCGACGTGCTGGCCGCGGACACAGCGGTCGCGAGCCGGCTCGACGCGGCGCGCCTCGATGCCCTCTGCGATCCCGCGAACTACGCCGGGCGCGCGCACGCCTTCGTCGATGCGGTGCTCGAGGCTTTTCGCGCATCGCGGGCGGAGAAAGCCGCCCGGATCAACCAAGATCAGGAGTCGAAAAAATGAACGATCAGGAACGCTATGACGCCGGCATGGAAGTGCGCCGCGCCGTGCTCGGCGATGCGCACGTCGACCGCTCGCTTGCCAATCGAAATGAATTGACCCACGAATTCCAGGCGCTCATCACGCGCTACGCGTGGGGCGAAATCTGGACCCGCCCCGGCTTGCCGCGCCATACGCGCAGCCTGTTGACCATCGCGATGATGGTCGCCCTCAATCGCGGCGAGGAACTCGCGCTGCATCTGCGCGCCGCGAAGAATAACGGCGTAACGCGCGATGAAATCAAGGAAGTGCTGTTGCAGACAGCCATTTATTGCGGCGTGCCCGCGGCCAATTCCGCGTTTCACCTCGCCGACCGGATCTTCGCGGATGAAGCCGACGCCGCCGGCCATCCATAAGGGGTCGCGCCGTCACCGCCCAGCCGCATGCCCTTGGGCGCCGGGCGTGAGCTGGCGCTTGTCCCGCAAGAAGTCGATGAAAACGCGCAGCTTGAGCGGCATGTGCATGCGGCTCGACGTATAGAGGCAAAAGCCGTCGAAGGTCGGACACCAATCGCGAAGCACGCGAACGAGGCGGCCATCGGCCAGCTCCGGTGCGACATAGTCTTCGATCACGTGCACGAGGCCGATCCCGTCCACGGCCGCACGCACCATGGTGCGTAAATCGTTGGTGACGAAACTGCCCGGCGTGTCGACTTCGAAGACCCGCGTGGGCTCGGCCGGCGAGGCGAATTCCCATCGATAGATCCCGCGGCTCGTAGCGAAACGGTAGTGCAGGCAATCGTGCCGCATGAGGTCGTCCGGCACCTCGGGCATGGCATTACGCTCGAAGTAGGCCGGTGAACCCGCCACCGCGATCCTCAATGGCCCGGACAGCGGAATCGCCACCATGTCGCGGGCCAGCATCTCCCCGAGCCTGATCCCGGCATCGAACCCTTCGCCGACGAGGTCGGTCAGCCCGTCATCGAGCATCATCTCCACTGCCACATGCGGGTAGCGTCGCTTGAATTCGCCAAGGTGCGGCAATACGAGCAGCTCGCTCGCCACGCGCGGCAGATTGATCCGGAGCGTACCGGCCGGATGCCCGCGCTGCGCGTCGAGCGCATCGAAGGCGGCGTCGAGCATCGACAGGGCCGGCCGAACGCGCTCGAGAAAGTCCGCGCCGGCCTCCGTCAGCGCGACCCGACGCGTCGTTCGATTGAGCAGACGCACGCCGAGCTCCGCTTCCAACGCACGAACCGACTGCGACAGCGCCGACGCCGAAACGCCGTTCTCGAGGGCCGCGCGTGTGAAGCTTTCATGACGGGCAACGCTTGCGAAAGCCGCGAGCGCGGGCAGTCGGGAGGAGTCCATGCAGGTCCTTTATTAAGCAGTGCTTCAAGATGCTTGCAGAATAGAGGTATTTTTCGAGCCAATCAACGCGTGCACGATACGGCCATCGACACTTTGCCAACAAGGAGAACAGTCATGACGATGGACCGTTACACTCTGCTGGGCCGCTCGGGATTGCGTGTTTCGCCGATTTCCCTGGGCACGATGACGTTCGGCACCGAATGGAACTGGGGTGCCGACGAAGCGACCGCGCGCCGTCTTTTCGATATCTATGTGAATGCCGGCGGCAACTTCATCGATACGGCGGACCTCTATACCGAAGGCACGAGCGAACGCTGGCTTGGAAAATTCGTCGCCGAGCGCGGGTTGCGCGACAAGGTCGTCATTGCGACGAAGTACAGCTACAACGCCGAGACCGGCAATCCAAACGCCGGAGGCAACCATCGCAAGAACCTGATGCGTGCGCTCGAGGCATCGCTCGCGCGGCTCGGTACCGACTACATCGACCTGTACTACGTGCACACCTGGGACCGCATGACGCCCGTGGACGAGGTGATGCGTACGCTCGACGATGCCGTCCGCGCGGGCAAGATTCGTTACGTGGGGCTCTCGGACACACCCGCCTGGTTCGCTGCGCGTGCGCAGACACTCGCGCAATGGCGAGGCTTCGAGCCGGTGGCGGCCATGCAGCTCGAGTACTCGCTGATCGAGCGCAACGCGGAAAACGAATTCGCCGATCTCGCCGCCGAATTCGGCATGGGACTGGTGCCCTGGAGCCCGCTCGGCATGGGGCTGTTATCGGGTAAATACCGGCCGTCGGAGGGTGCCTCGGGCGCCGGACGTCTTCAGACCGTGAACGAGCAAACGGGGGGGCGCATGCCGCCGGGCTTCGACAAACTCACGGAGCGCAATTTCCGAATCGTCGCCGAACTCGAGGCCGTGGCCAGGGAGGCCGGTAAGCCGATGGCTCAGGTTGCGCTGAACTGGCTGCATCACAAGCGCGGCGTCACGAGCATCATTGTGGGCGCAACGAAGCCGGAGCAACTGGAGGGTTCGCTGGCATCGCTCGATTTCACGCTCGCACCCGAGCTAGTCGCGCGTCTCGATGCCGTATCGGAACCGGCTCGGCCATTCCCCTACTACATGTTCGCGGATGGTCACCAGGCGCGCATCCATGGTCATGTCGAAGTCACCAGCAAACCGCGTCGCTACGACGAGCCGCTGATCGTCCCCGCTCCTTCCGCTTCAGTCTGACGCCAAGTCCATGCCGGCACCGCGTGCGGCGGAGCACGGAACGCCCCGCGCGGATCGGGCAACCTGAGTGCAATGTCCGCTCGGCGTGCCGGCATGAGGCGACGATAGTCGACTCGTTGATTACCCTGAATCGCTCTTCAAAGCGGGCCCGCGTGTGCCGTTAATGCAACAAATCGTTAAAAAGCGATTCGGCGCTGGCACCAATCGACGGACGCGTCAGATAATCGCTTTGTATCAGGAGAGAGATCATGGAAGCGAAGCCCACCCAAATTCCGACCCCCGACAAGGTTGCAAGCCCGGATCCGGAACCGGTAGGCGTGGAATTTCTGGGCGCGGAGCTCCCGGAACACGTTCGTGCCTTCTTCGACGAACAGCGCAAATCGTACGAATCGAAGTGAGCGTTCAACGCTCCAACGCTGCGTTCCGTCGCGCGGTCTTCCGCGCGTCATGAGCCTGCGCGCGCGCAGTACTCGCCTGGATATGCGGTCCGCTGTGGCGGCACCGCAGAGTCATTCCGCTGCCGTCGACCGTCAGCCATGCCGGCAGTCGTACGGCGTCCCATGCCGGCTCGGCCGGCTGACCGCCTGAATCCTATCCAATGAAACGTTCACTGAGTGCCGCCGCGCTCGGCGCCGTCGCGCTATACACCGCCCTTTCGATCATGCCGCGCACGGCGCGAGCGGAAGGCGACGATACACCCCTCATCAATCTCGTCGCGCTTGCCTCGAAACGGCTTGCACTGGCCGTTCCCGTCGCCCAATGGAAATGGGCGAACGGCCGGGCGATCACCGACCCGGCGCGTGAAGCGGCGCTACTCGCCGATGTGGATAAGCGGGCACGTGCGGCTGGCGTCGATCCTGCCTTCGCTCATGCCTTCTTTCAGGATCAGATCGACGCCAGCAAGGAAATGCAGACCGCGCTGTTCGACCAATGGCGGGCAACGAAGCCGCCCGAAGGGCCCGCCCCCGATCTGGCCGTCAGCACGCGTCCGGCGCTCGACCAGCTGACGCAAGCCCTGATTCCCGCGCTCGCGCGCGTTCAACCGCTGCGCGATGCCGCCGATTGCCCGATGAGGCTCACGCGCAGTGTCCAGAACTGGAAAGCCATGACTCATTACGAACCTGCCGAGACGCATGCACTGGCGAGCGCGTTGGCGCACGTCTGCACAGCGGGCGGAATGGGCGGCACCGGCTGAAACGGCGCGCGACCCGCTCAAATCGACGCCGCTTCGGACGCCGTGGCAGCGGCAGCCGGCGCCGCCGCGAGCTGCATCACGCGCAACCCACGCTCGAGATGCGTTTGCAAGATTCGATAGGTCGACAACTCGAACCTGCATCGGGCGCCGTCCGCGGCCAGCGCGCTCGCCTCTTCGATACCCGGCGCTGCGCCCAGATAACACCAGCGGTCGACGACATGGAAGACCGGCGCAGGCGCGCTCGCTCCATGCTCCATGACCGCGATTGCCCCGCTGAACGGCCAGGGCGCATCGCTGGCCTCGCCGCGCGCGGCGCGAGCCTGGCGGTTGTAGCGTGGCTGAAGCGTCGCGATCCATTGCGCTTCTGTCAAAAGCGCTCCCAGCTCGCCGCCTGTATCGCGCCATTCGATCCGGCGAACTTCGGCCGCGAGGCGGAGTTCGCGCGCCGAGCGGCGTTCGCCGACGAGGTGGGCGCGGATACGCTGACGCAGCCTGACGCTGCGACCGACGAAGAGCGCCATGCCGGCTTCGTCGTAAAAGGCGTACACGCCATATCCGAGCGGCGCGGTATCGAGCAGGTCTTCAGTGATATCGCCGGCAATACGATAGCGGCGCATCGTCCGTTCGATCTGCTCGCGCAATACGTCCAACGGCCATAAACCGTGGAGCGTGTGCCAGAACTGCCAGAGCAGATCGGCATCGGCAAGCGCGCGATGGCGCGCGATCGGCACGAGCGCGTGGCGCACGATCAGCGCATCCAACCCGTGTCGCTTCTCCGACGGGTTCAGCGCGCGCGACAGGCGCACGGTACAGAGGACATCGGGATTGAACGCGAGGCCGGCACGCTGAAATTCGCTACGCAAAAACCCTCGGTCGAAACTGGCGTTATGCGCGATGAAAAGCTTGCCGTCGAGCCGCTGATGTAGCTCAGGCGCGATCTCATCGAAAGTCGGTGCGTGGCGCACCATGTCGTCGGTAATACCGGTGAGCTGCTGAATGAAGGGGGGAATGGACTGCCGGGGATTGACCAGCGTGCTCCAGCGCGAAACTCCGCCGGGCCCCGCTTCGACGACGCCAATTTCGGTAATCCGGTGATCGGCAAGCGACCCGCCCGTCGTTTCCAAATCCACGAATACGATCGGGGTATCGACAGCCGAATCAGACAAGGGAAAAGATGACATGAACAAAAACGCTCGGGGGCGACAATAAGCGAAGTATGCACCACCCGAGCGTTAGCTACGAGGCGCGGCCGGGCGCGCCTCGCCAGGACCCGCGGCGTCAGAGCGGACGAATATTCGCCGCCTGTTTGCCTTTCGGCCCGGTCTTGACTTCGAACGTCACGCGCTGATTTTCTTTTAGCGATTTGAAGCCATCGGCCTGAATTTCGGAGAAATGCGCAAACAAATCCTCGCCGCCCCTGTCAGACGTGATAAAACCAAAACCTTTAGCATCGTTGAACCATTTGACGATACCAGTTTCCTGAGTACTCATAGTACTGATTCCCTCGAGATTTTTAATAGACGGGCAGCGCCCTCCACCGAAACCCCCTTGTGGATAACGCGCCACAGTCTCTCCGTCCGCAGCTCGTCTCCAGGTAAATCCGGCGCTGCTTTTATAAAGGGAAGCGCGAGCGCTCGTCAAGGATTTTTTCATTAAGTGAACAACTGCCTGATGCTTTACGCATGAAGCGCAAATAAACTCATTAATTCCCGTCAAGATTACCTGCGATATCGCATTAACAGGGGTGGATCAGGAAAAATATGCCGGATGTGCAACAAAATATTTCGAGTGTAAGTATTTATCCGGGTTGTAGGGTCTCGGGCGGCGCCGGATGATTGGATCAGATGTATTAGCTGCGGAGACCATCATGCAATTACATATTCTGAAACGTCTTTTCTCCCGGCTCATGCACGCCCCACACGCTCGCCAGCCGCGCCCGCCCGCGCGGTGTGCAGCGGCGTCGGGCGACGCCGGTAGGTCT
>CBJLAJ010000055.1:0-30428 GCA_966421005.1 uncultured Paraburkholderia sp. | reverse complement strand
GTATACCGGATGAAATTCGGCAGCCCGTTCTACGAAGGCTCGCAGAAAATCCGGAAGACGGACCGCGTTACAGTGATTCGTATATTGGCCGTCTACGCGGACAGCGCATGATCACTTCGGAACTATCGCGGCAAGCCCGGAAATATCCGCCTCGCTTGAGCAAGATGCACGCGTCGCTCCAAACACTCGATAACGTCGATCGAGACGAATGGGACACGCTGGTCAGCGATACCGATTTCTTCCACTCCTACGAGTGGTTGTCGAGTCTCGATCACGCCTACAGTCGCGCGGAGCTGTTGACGGTCGGCGATTCGAACGGGTTGCTGACGGGCGTGCCACTATGGAACGGGGACACCGGATCGGGCCTGTTCTCGGCGACAACGCAATTCGGCACATTGCCGGGACCCTGGAACAGATCCTTTCTATGGCTTGGCGCGCGTCGCGCCACGCATAGCGAAATGCCTTGCATCGCGGGTGCTCGGCGCGCTGCGGCATGGGCGACTTTGCTATCGGCAGCTCGGCAATGTGCCGAGCGACGCGCATGCGCGGGCGTCATCGTGCCTTATGTACCCCTTGCCCACGCGCTCGAAGTCGCCGCAACGGTGAAAAGCGCCGAGGTATTGCTCCACTCGGCCGAAGCCTCGCAGCGCGTGCCGACGGACGGTCTTGCCGGCATGCTCGCGTCACGCAGCGCGCTTCATCGCCGCCGTGTCCAGGCAGAACTCGATGCCTTCGAGCGGTTCGGAAACCGCATCGAATGGAGACAGCTCGACGACGACCTGGTGCCGATCGCCGCACGCTTGATCGCGGCGAACCGGAGCAAATACGGCAGTAAGGAGGGCGAACAATGGATACGTCACGTCTTGTCGGCGCAGCGTCGCGCGGGCGTGGCACGGAGCGCAATAGCCGCGGTGGCGCGGCGCGGCGCGGCGACAGATTGACCGCCATTTCCGTCTTCTATCGCTTCCGGGGCGCCCTTTACGGCCGTTATTTCGGATCCGACTACGCGGTGACCGACAACGATTTTCGTTACTTCGTCCTTTCGTACTATGCGCCCTTGGACTACGCCAGCGCGCATGGAATGACGCATTGTCAACTGTCGATTTCGGCGCTCGACGCGAAGATTCGCCGCGGGGCGGTAGTCGAACCGTTAGCGGCCATTGTGTTGTTGTGCGGACCCGAACGGCTAGACAGACGAGCGCTCGACAAACACAACGCACGGTTCGCACAAGACATGCGTCGCCGCTACACCCGTCATCTGAGCGACGCGTGGGAGTCAATCGACGAGTCCGGCCGGCTGTTGGCGTGAACGAATTCCCGAAAGCCCAGGAGAAAAACGATGCTTCACCTCGTCTATGTCATGCGCCCCACGGCCCATGCGCGAGCCAATCTTCGTGCGATGTGGTCGTGGATTCACGACCGACATGGCTGGTTCTACGGCGGCCTGGATATGGTCAAGGACGTTCGATGGTTCGTTCGCACGATCGGCCCGGAAGTCCATGCACTCGAACATTTCGTTTCATTCGAAGACGAAGCAGCCTGGGGCGAATATCGTCGGGTATTGGCAGTACGTGCGAAAGATCAGGAATGGGAAAAACGCCGCGTCGAGCAAGACCTCTGGTGGGAGATTCTTGAAGCGAAGATTCTTACCGATCCGCCTCAACTCAACGTCCAATAGCCGCTGTTCCTCGATCGTCACGACGGCATCGCCCAGGGTGATCGTTACAGCCACCCCGCAGCCCTGAATCGCCACCATAGAAAAAGGTCGATCCCGAGCATTGCCGCGAGACAAACCGGGTACCCATACGCATAGTGCAGCTCGGGAATGCTCTGGAAATTCATCCCGTAGATACCCGCGATCATCGTCGGCACAGCGAACAATGCCGCGAACGCGCCGAGCCGTTTCGTCACTTCGTTCTCAGCCAGCGAGATCATGCCAAGGTTGACCTGAATCGCCGTGACGATCATTTCCCGGCGGGCTTCGATCGTCCTTACGATCCGTTCGAGATGATCGGAGACGTCGCGAAAATACGTGCTCATCCCGGCGCAAATCCGCGGAATGCGACCGCCCGAGAGCTTCCCGACGCTCTCCAGCAACGGCGCGATGTGGTGATGCAACTTTACGAGCCTGCGCTTGAGCGAGTAGAGATCTTCGATGATCGCGCGCGACGCGGCGAGACTGTGCTTTTCGAAGATCCGATCTTCTATTTCTTCGAGTTCCGTGCCGAGTGCCTCGAGAACCGGAAAATAGCGATCGACGATATTGTCGATCAGCGCATACAGCACGAAAGCCGAGCCTTCCTTGAGCAGATGGGGTTCATGCTCGCAACGCGCGCGAACATCCTGGAAGCCGAGACGGGTGCGGTTACGCACGGAGAGCACATAATTAGGTCCGACGAACACATCGACTTCCCCTACCAGCAGTTCGCCGTCGCCGTCCGTTTCGATCGTATGAAGCACGGCGAACAACGATTCGCCGAACTCCTCTATTTTTGGGCGCTGGTGCCCGTGGCGTACGTCTTCGACCGCAAGCTCATGCAAGCCGAATTCATGTTTCATGGCGTCGAGTTCGTCGCCACTGGGGTCTTTCAATGCGACCCAGACAAAGCATTCGGGCTTGGCAAGGTAGACGCTGATGTCATCGACATGGATATCGGCGAGCTTTTTGCCGTCCTGATAGACGGCGCAATTGATCAACATGGCGGGAATCAGATGGAAACTTTGAACGTTTCGAAGGGTACCTCATCGGTAGCCCGCTGTGTCCGCCCCGGCGGCCGAGCACATTTCGCGCACGCCCAGGTGGAGTTATTTTTTGATGAAGACGGGGTGCTTTTGTTGCTGCTTCCTACGCAATATTGAGGTATCGAATGCGGCGTTTCTTGCCATCATTGGGTTACTCGCCCAGCGAATCGCCCGCATGCTGCCGCTCATCTTTGGGAATCCGGACCGAGCCCAGTAGGCTCAAAGGAGTTCTCGATGCCGCACATCGTCATCGAATACACCGCGAACGTCGAAGCCGACGCACGGATTACCGAGCTCATGCGGGTCCTCAGCAATGTGTTGATCCGCCACGCCGATATATTCCCGCCTGGCGGTATCCGCACCCGCGCCATACGGCTGGATCGATATCAAATGGCGGACGGCGCTGAAGATGGCGCCTTTATCCACGTTGCCTTTCGCATCAAGGCCGGCCGGCCGAAAGCGGTCACGGGGCCGATCTGCTCCGAATTGTTCGCGGCGCTGCGTGCCCATATGGCCGATGTGTTTGCACGGCGCTATCTGGGCTTGACGCTGGAGCTCACCGAGTTTGACACGCATGGCTTTCACGTGGAAAACAATATGCATTCGCGCTTCGCCCCAACTGCGCTGGTTCGGGCGGGCGGGGACGAACAGCGCAGACGTCCGCCATCGCGCCGTGACCCGCTGCTGTCCCGGCAGCCGCCGCTACCCGAACCAAAGCACCGCCAGCGCCCGGTATAGCCGCGCCGCCCGGCCCTCAACGAAAACGTTGACGAAATCTCGTCAGTTGAGGCGCGCCCGTTCCATCGGTCGGCCATTACATCAAGTCATGCCGACTCCAACAATTTTGGCGTTGTAGCCGCCAAATTGGCTCACTATATTCAAAGCAATGAAAGGCGATTTGTGCCGGGCGGCCGTACCGATAGGTCGGTCGAGCCACGCGGACGATGTTTTTTCCTATAACTACGTTGAGGAAGAGCCGTGAAGAGACTGAAGAACCTTTACCCGGTTGCCATAACAGTTTCGCTCGGGTGCATGGGTACCGCACCCGCGCTTGCCGCTGGGCAGATCACGTTCGTATCGCAAGGCGGCGCCTATCAGGAAGCGCAGACGAAGGCGATCCTCGACCCGGCCGCGAAAGAACTCGGCATCACGATCAAGCAGGACAGCATTCCGGACGCATGGCCGCAAATCAAGGCGCAAGCTGCGACGGGCAAGCCGATCTGGGATGTCGTCGATACGCCAACATCGAATTGTCTTCGTGGCGGGCGCGAGGGGCTGCTCGAGAAGCTCGATTTCTCGAAGATGCCGAATGCCGCGGCGGTCCCGGAAAAGTACCGGACGCCCTACTCCGTCGCCTATGAGTTCTATTCGACAGTGATCGGCTACAACAAGAAGACCGTGAAGAAGGTGCCGCAAAGCTGGGCAGACTTCTGGAATGTAAAGGGTTTTCCCGGTACGCGCGCGCTGCGCAACGATCCGCAGACCGTGCTCGAAGCCGCGCTGATGGCCGATGGCGTGCCGCGCGACAAGCTTTATCCGCTCGATGTCGACCGCGCGTTCAAGAAGCTCGCGCAGATCAAGCCCGATATCGCCGTATGGTGGACTTCAGGCGGCCAGTCGGCGCAGTTGCTGCATGACGGCGAGGTCGATATGGAGATGATCTGGAACGGTCGTGCAAGCACGGTTGCGAAGGACAATCCCGATATCGCGTTCACCTACAACGACGGCATCTTGCAGAACACGCAGCTCTGCATTCTCAAGAACGCGCCGAATCTCGCGAACGCGGTGCGCTTCATCGATACGGCCGTATCGCCGAACCTGCAAGCCAACTTGCCGACTTATATCGACTACGGTCCGGGCAATCCGGCCGCCTATAAGACCGGCAAGATTTCCGCCAAACGCGCGAGCGAGCTGCCGAGTTCGCCCGAGAATGCGAAGAAGCAGGCGCTGATGTCCGAGGATTGGTGGGCGTCCGATGCCGGTGTTCAGGCGAAGGCACGTTGGTTGAAGTTCATGCAGCAGTAGGCGGCGCGTATCCGACGGAACGGATGGCGGCGGTCGGCGCGGGTTGCCGCGCACCGTCGCCATCATGCTTGCCGAGCGGATCGCCGACGTACTGCGGGGGCGGCCGACATGATGGCTCAGCCGGCCGAAACCGCAAACCTGCCGTAAGCCTCCGATGCGATCGGCGCACGGCGTTCAGCGTCCATATCCGACGACTCCCTTGACTTCGAGAAACGATTCGATCCCCCACTCGCCGTACTCGCGTCCGTTGCCGGACTGCTTGTAGCCGCCGAACGGCGAGCCCGGGTCCCATGCCGGGTAGTTCAGATAGACGCTTCCCGCGCGTAGCTTGAACGCGACGCGGCGCGCGCGGTCGAGATCGGCGGACTGCACGTATGCGGCGAGCCCGTAGGGGCTGTCGTTCGCAATGGCAATCGCATCCTCCTCATCGCGGTACGGCAGGATCGCGAGCACGGGGCCGAAAATTTCCTCCCGTGCGATCGTCATATCGGGTCGCACGCCGGCGAATACAGTCGGTCGTACGTAGTAGCCGCGTTCGAGCCCATCGGGGCGCCCAAGCCCGCCCGTGACCAGCATGGCGCCCTCCTCGATCCCCGCGGCGATCATTCGTTGGACTCGCGCGAACTGCACATCGCTGACCACGGGCCCCATCGTGACACCTGCCTCATCGGCCGGGCCGACCCGATGCGCGGCCGCCGCGCGACGGGCAATCTCGATCGCTTCCTCGTGCCGCGACGCGGGCACGAGCATCCGCGTCGGCGCATTGCACGATTGTCCGCTGTTGCTGAAACAGCTGTTCACGCCTTTCGTGACGGCGATATCGAAATCGGCGTCATCGAGCAGCAGGTTCGCGGATTTGCCGCCGAGTTCCTGATGGACACGCTTGACCGTCGGCGCCGCGCGCGTTGCAATCTCGACGCCCGCGCGCGTCGAACCGGTGAACGACACCATGTCGACGTCCGGGTGCGCGCACAACGCGGCGCCCACCGTCGGGCCGTCGCCGTGCACGAGGTTGAACACGCCGGCCGGCACCCCCGCCTCGTCGAGCACTTCGGCGAAGAGGACCGCGTTCAGCGGCGAGACCTCGCTCGGCTTGAGCACCATCGTGCAGCCGGCCACGATCGCGGGCGCGACCTTGCAGACGATCTGATTCATCGGCCAATTCCACGGCGTGATCAGCGCGGCCACCCCGACGCTTTCGTAACGCACGAGCGTCGTCCCCTTGTTGCGCTGCCACGCGAACGTTTCGCAGGTGCGCAGCAGCTCTTCGAGATGGCGGCGGCCGAGTCCCGCCTGCCATTCGTGTGCGAACGGACGGGGCGCGCCGATCTCGCGCGAGATGGCGTCGGCAATTTCGTCATAGCGGCTCAGGTAGACATCGAGTATCCGGCGTACGAGCGCGATGCGTTCAGCGGGATCGGTCTGCGAAAACGCCGGGAACGCGCGTTTTGCTGCGGCCACGGCCCGCTCGACGTCGCGCGCATCGCCCAGCGCAATTTCGGCAAACGCGGTTTCCGTGCAGGGATCGATCACGGCAAGCCGCGCATCGCCGGCCGGCGCCACCCACGCGCCGTCGATATAGAATTTCAACGCATTGTTCATATTCGGTCTCGTTGGATGAGGCTCAAACTCGCGCCGCTTCGGCGATACCGCCGCCGCGCCGGCTGATGACGACGATCAGCACCAGCGCCAGCGTGAGCGCGGTCAGCATCGTACTGATGGCGGCGATCGTCGGGTCGATTTCGTCGCGCAGCGTGACGAACATCCGGCGCGTCAGCGTCTGGTTCGGCCCGCCCGAAACGAACAATGCGACGACCGTCTCGTCGAGCGCCTGAATGAATACGAATACAGCACCCGAGATCACGCTCGAGCGGATCTGCGGCAGTGTAACGCTCAGGAAGCTGCGCAATCGATTCATCCCGAGGCTGCGCGCGGCCATCTCTTGCGCATGGTCGAACGAGCGCAGGTCCGCGCCGAC
The DNA here is from genome assembly GCA_966421005.1 of uncultured Paraburkholderia sp. Lineage (GTDB taxonomy): Bacteria > Pseudomonadota > Gammaproteobacteria > Burkholderiales > Burkholderiaceae > Trinickia. The sequence goes on along the minus strand of CBJLAJ010000055.1, from coordinate 23,683 downwards.
TGAAATTACGACATAGGGCAGCCCGAGCATCGTGTCGGCGAGGATCAGCCCGCCGATCGTATTCACATAGTCGAGCTTCGAATAGACGAAGAACACCCCGACCGCGACGATGATGATCGGCACCATCAGCGGAAGCATGAGCACCGTCCGCAACTGGCGAATCCACGCATGCGTGCCATGCTCGATGGCATACGCCGCCGCTACGCCGACGGGCGTTGCGATCGCCGTCGCAAAGAATGACGCGGTGAGCGTCGTGCGTGCGGCGGCAAGCCAATCGGGGTTGCCGAAGAATGCCTCGTACCACCGCAGTGACAAGGCGGGCGGCGGAAACGTCATGAAGCGCGTATCGGAAAACGACAGCGGCACGACGATGACCACCGGAATCATCAGGAACGCGAGGATCAGTACGACCGACGCGATGAGCAGGCCACGCGCAAGCGGATTCGGTTTCACTTTGCCCCCAGGGTCTTGTCGAGCGGGATGACGCGGCTCGCCGCATAGAAGATCGCGAACACGCAAAGGAGCAGCACGACGCTGACCGAGCTTGCGGCGCCCCAGCTGTTGTAGATCTCGACGTTGCGGCTCACGACCATGGATACCATGATCGACTTGCCGCCGCCCATCAGCTCGGGCGTGATGTAGAAGCCCAGACACAGCACGAAGACGAGCGTCACGCCCGCGATCACCCCGCCCATCGAGAGCGGCAGGAACACGCGCAAGAACGCATGCACGGGCGATGCGCCGAGGCTCGCCGCCGCTTGCGACATGCTCGCGGGGATTTTCTGCATCGCAGAATAAAGCGGCAGCACCATGAATGGCAACAAGATGTGAACCATGGCGATGATCGTGCCGAACTCGTTGTAGGCGAGCCGTAACGGATGATCGACAATGCCCGCTGCAATCAACGCCTTGTTGACGATGCCCGTGCGTTGCAGCAGCACGAGCCATGCGTAGGTTCGCACGAGCACGCTTGTCCAGAACGGCAGGATCACCATGCCGAGAATCAGCGCGGCGAGTTTCGGGCGCACCGACGCGGCGAGATAGGCGACGGGATAGCCGAGCAGCAGCGTGACGCTCGTCACGATTGCGCTCAGCCTGAAGGTCAGGAGAAAGGTATCGAGGTAGGTGCCGCTGAAAATGCGTCGATAGTTGGCCAACGTGAAACCGCCGTCCTGGCGAATCGACTGCCACGACAACCACGCCAGCGGGACGACCAGCAACACGACAACGACCGCCAGCGCGGGCGTCAACAAGTACAGCATCGCGCGGTCCTCGCGGCGCTGGTGGCGCCGTGCCGCATCGGTATCGGACGGCCGCGTCAATTGATACTCCGGGACGATCCCCTTTGCAGTCGTCATCATACCCCCACCGCATCGAGCAACTGATACCACGCGGCGACGAGTCTCACACCCGGCGCGCGCAGCGAATGGAACGGGACCGGCCGCAGACCCTCTTGCGCCAGCAACGCGAGATCGGGCGTCTCGCCGAGGGCGAGCGCAGCCGCGTGTTGGCCGACGAGGCTCGCCATGGCGACACCTGCGCCGTTGTAGCCGAGACAGAACACCGTCGCGTCGTCGCTGCGACCGACGTGCGGCAGCGCGTTGAACGTCATGCCGACATAGCCCGACCAACGGAACGCGATGGACACGCCGGCCAGATCGGGGAACAGCGCGATCATCGCGCGGCGCAGCGCTTCGAAACCGGTGTCCTGCCCTTCCTTGCCGAACGCATCCCGACCTCCAAACAGCATGCGGCCGTCGGCGCGGCGAAACCATTTCATCATCCGGCGCGTCTCGGTATAGCTGCGTCGCGCCGTCATCAGCTTCGCATCGAGCTCGGCTGGCAGCCGCTCCGTCGCGATCATCGCGCTGCGAAACGGGACGAGTTCGCGCCGATACGAGGCAGTGGCCGACGTGAGATCCGAATAGGCGTTCGTCGCGACGATCACTTGCTTCGCGCGCACGGTCGCAGCCGATGTGCGAAGTACGACCCCCGCTCCTCCTCGTGTGCGCTCGATGTCAATGACGGGCGTCGATTCGTGAATCGGGACACCGCGTGCGGCCAGGCCGCGTGCGATACCCAGCACGTATTCGAGCGGCAGGATCGTACCCGCGTCCTCGCTCAACACGCCGCCGACGAAACCCTTCGAACCCGTCTCGCTCTCGGTCTGCGCACGTGTAAGTACCCTCATCGACCGATCGCCGAGCGACGTGCGCACCCAGTCCGCCTCCGCGACGCAGGCGGCGAGTGCCCGCTCGGTATGAGCGCATCGCAAAGAGCCCGTGCGTTCGAATTCGGCTCGTGCGATGGCAAACTCGTCGACGAGCGATTCGACGACGCGCACCCCATCGTGTGCCAGCCGATGCATACGTTTGGCGACGTCGAGCCCGTGACTAGCTGCGATGGCTGGAAACGACACCCGGAACTTCGAAGACACGACGCCGCCGTTGCGTCCGCTCGCGCCCCACCCGACCGGGTTCGCATCGAGCACGACGCACGGCACGCCGCGCTTGCTCAACGCATACGCCGCCGAGAGCCCGGAGTAGCCGGCGCCGACGATGGCGACCTCCGCCTGTGCGTCATGCGCAAGCGGCCCCGCGCCCACGGGCGAATCCAGCGTGCCGGCGCGTTCGGCGAGATGGCGCCATAGCGATGCCGGCTGCGGCGAGGTGCAAACGAGCGGTGCGAGCATGGTCAGGCCGCGGCGAGTTCGGCCTCGACGGCGTCCGCGAGCGCCGCAAGCGTCGGGAAACAGAAGGTCGGCGTCGTCACTTGCCCCGGCACGGGCGTCGCGCCGAAGCCCTTCTGGCCGCGGCGGCGTTCGATCCAGCATGTCGCATAGCCCAGTTCTGTCGCGACCCCTATGTCGTGATATTGGCTTTGCGCGGTATGGAGGATGTCCCTGAACTTGTAGCCGAATGCCGCCTGGCGCCCCCGGTTGTACGCGAAGAACTGCGGATCGGGCTTCGCGACGCCGGTTTCATCGCAGCAGACCGAATCGTCGAACGGGTCGCCCAGCGTATGCGCGTATGCCGAAAGCGCGACGCGGTCCGCATTGGTCATCGCGACCAGCCGGAAGTGCTTGCGCAGACGCTTGAGCGCCTCGACTGAATCGGGGAACGCAGGCCAGTCGAGCACGTCGCGCTGGAATGCTGCCGCGGATTGCGCGTCATCAGGCAGGCTCAACTCCTTGGCCAGCGAGAGATAGACGTTCGCCATCGCGTGGCTCGAACGCCCCGGAAACGCCGCGCGGCCGCGCATGTACGGCTCGAAGATCTGGTCGTCGGTGAGGTCTTTCGCGGCCGGACCGCCCAGGCGGCGTACCGAGGCGAGCACGCCCCGTTCGAAGTCGATGAGCGTGCCGACGACGTCGAACGTCAGCACCTTGAAATCGGTGAGCTTCATGAGTTCATCCCTTGATTGCGTTGCGGTTGGGTGAAAGGCAAAGATCGAAGTCAAAAAAGGAATGCGCCTGCAGGTTCCGGCTCGTTACGCAGGTACGACGATGGTGTCGCGCGGCGACAGCGCGACGGACACCGACGCACCCGGTGGCGGCACGCGCTGCCGAGCGTCGTGATTGCCCGGCTGGCGCAGGCTGACCGTCGTGCCGTCCGCAAGTGCTGCGAATACGCGCAGACTCTCGCCCTGATACAGCACCTCCGTTACGCGCGCGGTGAGCCGATTCGCATCGGGCGGTGCGTCGCCTGCGTCGATCACGAGCTTTTCGGTCTGCACGGCGAGAAGCAGCTTCCCGGCGCTCGGCAATGGGTAGGCGGTTCGAAGCACGGCATCGCCGAGCATCACCGCATCGGCACCCGCACGCGCGACGGGCAACAGCGTGGCCTCGCCGATAAAGCTCGCGACGAAAGCATTGCAGGGACGGTCGTAAAGGCGTTCCGGTGTATCGACTTGCACGAGCCTGCCATCTTTCAATACGGCGACTCGGTCGCTCATCGTCAGCGCTTCGCGCTGATCGTGCGTGACATAGACGATGGTTGCGCCCAGCCGGCGATGCAGCCGGCGCAGCTCGAGCTGCATCGTCTCGCGCAATTGTTTGTCGAGCGCCGAGAGCGGCTCGTCCATGAGAATCAATTGCGGCTCGAACACCATCGCGCGGGCGAGCGCGACGCGCTGCCGCTGGCCGCCCGAAAGCTCGCTGATGCGGCGGTGCTCGTAGCCGCGCAGCTCGACCATCGCGAGCGCTTCCGCCACCTTGCCCGCCCACCCAGCCTTCGGCTCGCGGCGCGCACGCAGCGGAAAGGCCACGTTCTCGCCGACACTCATATGAGGAAAGAGCGCGTAGCTCTGGAAGACCATCCCGATATCGCGCTTGTGCGGCGGCGCAAATGTAATATCGCGTTCGCCCACCCAGACGCTGCCCGAGCTCGGCTGCACGAAGCCGCCGAGGATGCCGAGCAGCGTTGTCTTGCCGGAGCCGGATGGGCCCAGCAGCGAAACGAACTCGCCTTGCGCGACATCGAGCGACACGTCGTCGAGCGCTACCACCGGGCCATAACGCTTTGCCGCAGCTCGAATCGATACGCCCGCCTTCGCTCGTGCATCCATCGTTGTCTCCCGCTCTAGTCGCCCTGCGATGTGAAAAATATAGGCGTCGATTTTTTTGGCGGCAATTCCCTAATTGTTGGATTGGGCATAACATCAGGTCATGCCCAGCCTACGCAGAAAACTGCCCAGCGCGAATGCGCTATTCGTCTTCGAAGCCGCCGCGCGCTGCGGTAATTTCACGCGCGCGGCCCAAGAGCTGTATGTGAGCCAGCCCGCCGTCAGCCGCATGCTGTCGCGTATGGAGGATCACATCGGCGTGCGTTTGTTCGAGCGCGTGCACGGCGGAATCGAGCTGACCGAGAACGGCCGGATCCTGTATCGGAAGATTTCGGAAGGGTTGAACGGAATCGAGGATGCGATCCGCGAGATCGAGGCGCGCGCAACGGGTGTCGAACCTGTCACGCTATCGGTCTCGACTGCGTTCACGACGCACTGGCTGATGCCGCGTATGAGCCGGCTGAATCAGGCGTTTCCTTCTGTCGATTTGCGGTTCCAGTTGATATCCGGCCGCATCGGCGGTCCGCTCGGCGATGTGGATCTGGGCATGCGTTTCGTGCAGGAGGGCGAAATGCGCGAGAACAGCGTGCCGGTGATGCCCGAGGTACTGCTGCCGGTTTGCAATCCGCGCTATCGTGACATGGCTCGCACCGAAGAATGGCGCGCGCACGGCGATACGGTGATCGTGATGGACGACGAAGAGCGTGGGTGGCACACACGCTTCACCGCGTTCAGGGACGAAACGCGGCATGCGGGCAGCGTGTTGAGTTTCAACGACTACGCGATCGTTCTCCAGGCTGCCCTGCTGGGTCAAGGCATTGCACTGGGCTGGGTCAGCGTGGTCATGCATTGGCTCGCGCAGCAAGCGCTCGTTCCTGCCGAGGACGAACTTCTCGTGACGAACCGGATGTGCTGCCTGTCATGGGCACCCGGCAAACCGCTGAGGCCGATCGTTGCCGAAGTCCGCGACTGGCTGATCGCCGAAATGCGGGCCGACCTCGCTGCCGTCAATACCGTCTATCCGGAGCTCGGGCTCGATGCGGCCGTGGCGAAGGGGCTCGAACGCTGGTCCTGAGCGGCGCTCGGCGCCGTATCAGACCTCTTCCCGCGGCTCGAGCATCTTGAGCCGATTGCGCTGCAATGAGGCAAGCACCGCCTCGCCGTTGTTGATTCGGCTCCCCGTCAATCTCGCGGCCGCGATGACGCGCGACACGCCATCGCCGGCATGCTCCGCGAGCAGCGCCCGGCCGATCTCCGAAAACTCGTCGATTTCCGAAAGCGATGGGTTGGCCAGCGCGAGCGTGTTGATCACCCGTTCGCGCAGTGCCGCCGGAAGTTGCCGACCGCGCTCATTGAACAACGCCTGAAATTGCTGCTGATAGGCGAGCGGCAGTGCCGAGAACCGCTCCGCGATGGCCTCCAATGCAACTGCGATTTCCTCCGGACGGCGCTCCGGCGCCATGAGTGCGGAGCGAAGCGTCGTCAGCGAGCCGTCAGGTCCGCCCGAAGCGATAAAAGGCTGATCGAGGTCGGGCCGCGTGACGGTTTGGCCGTCGCGCGAATGCGGCACGCCGAACGTCCTCGCCAACGCTTCCATCGCCCGGCCGATCGCAACCGGTCCGCCGAGCTCGATTGCGAGCGTGCGGCGTGCCGCATCGCCAGCGGCGAAATCGCGGAACAGATCGTCGACGATCGACTGACGGACGGCGGGCGGTGCCCCTTCGCCCGCGATGTAACGCATCACTGACGCACGCATTCGGTCCTTGAAGGTCGGCAATGCGCTCAACAGTTCGCTCGCGGCCGTCTCAGGTACGGCGATCGCCGTCGAAGTGCCTGCGGCATCCCGCGCTTGCATATGTGTATCCGCATAGCCTTGCGACGCCAACGTCGCGAAGAGCCGCAGCGTGTCGCGCTGGGGCTCCTTTCCGTCATCCATTTCGTCGGCAATGTCGCGCCAACGGGCCGCTGCGGCTTCGACTTGCGCGGCCGGCAGCGTGCCGAGGCGGTTCAGCTCCGCGCTCAGGACGACGGCGAGCGATCGGGGTTCGAGACGTTGCGACGCAACGATGAACGCGTCGATCAGCGGCTGCGGCGGGCGGCTCCCGCCTCGAACGAGATTGCTTGCCAGGTCGGACAAACCCGCCTCCGACATATTCGGCATCCGGTGCAGCACGACATCGACGATTGGGCGATCGTCGATGTCGTTCGGTGCGCCGGAGCCGAACGCGCTTTCGATGAGGCGGATTGCCGCGCCAACGAAGCGATGCTCGTCGCCAAAACCCGCGATGACGGCTAACAAGGCATCGCGCGCGTCGGGTGTCGCCTCGGCGTAAGCGTCGAACATGTCGCTCAGCGCAGCCTGCTGGTTGGTCTCGTTCAGGCGTGGCCATACCGATTTGAACAACTCGGCGAGCTCCGCGGTGTCGCGCGCTGTGCCTTTGAAGTGCGAAAGGCTGGTGACAAAACTCAAGACCGGGAGTTGATTGCGTGCCGCCGCACCACTTTCCGCGGGAACTTCCGGCGCGATGTTGGCGAGCGCCGTCCGGAATCGGGCGCGCGTCGCGGCGTCGAGATGCGGGTAAAGCCGCAGCATCGGGCCAATGGAAGATGCCACCTCGCCCGCGGCTTCCAAGGTGGTCTCCGGCTGGATCGTCTGCAGCAACCCCGACGCTGCAACCGTCGCAACCTCGGGTCTGAGCGGTATGTCGTCCCGCTGAGCCTCGTCGATCATGACGAGCAGCACGTTGAGTTGGGCGAAGTCCGTCCAATCGGCCGACTTGCTCGACGCGGCACGGCCAATCGCTGCATGCGCGGCCTCGCGCTCCGCTTCGCTGAGGCTGCCCGCGCCCGCCGCAAGCAGATTCTGCAAATAGCGCGCCGCGTAAATGCGCTCCAGCGGCGTATTCGCGGGCCGTTTCCTATCCCTGATAGCAGCTGTAAGAGCGCGCGCCAACGCCGCGCGGAGAGCCGGATCGTCGCCCGTGACATCCGCCATGAGCCGGTCTCGGTCGCGCGCGTCGATTGCGAACCGCAGCGTGCCGTACACGAGGCACGTGAGCGCGCGCCCGACGTGCTCTGTGTCCGGTTTCCCGTCGACGGGCGAAAGCAGCAGCGATTGAAGCAGATTGCGGTAGAGCGGCAAGAATGCGGCGCTCTGTTCCTCGCGGGCTCTGCGACTCCGCACGACCTCGCGCTGGAGCGCGCGGAGCACCACGGTCATGGCGCTGCTTTGGGGGCTGCTGCGACCGGCCGCCGTCAACCAGGCGAACGTGGCCGCCGATAGCGCGGTGAACGGAGGCATGACCGTCGAGACCACAGCATTGAACTTCTGCTTTCGTGAGCGCGGCAGACTTCCGCTCGCGCTGCGTTTGTCGCTCCAGTTGTCTTTTGACAGGAGCAGCTGTTCCAGTAGCGACGCCAGCGCATCGCCACGCGAATATTTAAGCCCTGCTTTGATCGCATCGAGCGCATACGATTGGTGTGCGTCGCTCGCGCTATAGCGGCTGGTGGCCAGATGGCCGGTGACTTCGATCAGGTCCTTGGCGAGGCGTGCCTTGTGATGATCATGCAGCTGTCGCTTTTCGAGTTGCTGGAGGAGCAGCGACATGACGTCGGCGACGGTCTGGCGGTCTCCGGACGCAGTACCGAACGCCGGAAGCTGGGCCACCAGCGCATGCAGCATGTCGTAACGCTGCGCCGACTCGATGGCCGGCCGATGACCGTTTTCGATGCGGTCGTCATCCGCGGCGAGCAACTCCTTTGCGAACGCGACGAAATGATGGCGATGTCCCCGCAACGCTTCCATGTTCGAGGCCAGCGCAAGGATTTTGCGAAATTCGGTGCGATTGTCGACGAGCCCATGCGTCGTCGAACTCATATTGATTGGACGCGGTCCGCCGCACTGGCCGATGTAGTCATGCACGACGCGTGAGCGCTGCCGAGCGCTTGCCAACCAATTGGGGTTCTCCGGAAGCGTTACGGTTTGATCGCCGCCGGATCGTCCGGGCCGCCGCCTCTCGATTACGGCCACGGCCACATGCTTCAGCGAGGCCTTCTGGCGGCGCGTGATCGGCACTCGCCAAAGGGCGTCCAGCGTTTCGACGAACTGTCCCGCTTCCTCCGGGGTAAGGTCCGCGACGATATCGCCGAGGCGGTCATTGAGTGCCTGCACACGCGGCGACCGGTCTCGCCGCGCCACCGTTTGCTGGACCTGGGCTGAACTCGGCCGTTCGATGTCCAACGCGATACTCGTGAGCATACGGGCCAGTCGCGCTTTCTCGGCATCGCTTCCCGCGGCGAAGTGGATCGCGACCCGCGCGAGTTCGATGCGCGTGTCGATCGGCGTATGCGGTCCGATGGCGCGACGAATCTCGTTTGCGATCGCGTCGTTCAGAGCTCGATCGAGGTCTGTCTCGGATGCGTGAGCAGGCCACTCTGCGCTCACGCGCGCGGCGAGTTTCGGCAGTTGGCCGAGCGCATCGCGTTGGCGGCGCAACTCATCCATGCGCTCGGTCACGGCCTCGGGCGTGGTGGCGACCGTCGTTTGAAACGGCGCGTGCAGCGCCGGTATGAGATGCACTTCGGGGCGAACCCGGCGCCCGTCGATACGGCCGTCCGTCAGCCAGGACTGTGCCGTGCGCAATTCGTTCGACAACGTCACGAGCGCATCTTGCGCGGCGCCAGCCGGCAGCGCCGCGCGCAATTCGGTTGTCTGGTCGGCCGCCTGACGCAGCACGGCGGCAACATCGAGTCCGACGTCGCCCGCTTCGCGGATCTGCGCATGGTCGCCGGCCAGGGCATCGGTCATCATCGCGCGCAAGCCGCCCGAGAGGCGCGAGACCAATTGGGCGAGGCGCTCGTGACCGTTGGCGTCCTCGCTCAGCATCGCAGGCCGCAGCGCGCTCAGCATCGCGAGTTCGCCGATGACCGAGGCTTCGGGCGGCAATTCATGAGCGTCGATTGCCTGCGCCAAAGTACAGTGTGCGAGGTCTGCTCGAATCGCGCGAAGCGCCTCGGCTGCTGCCTCGACGTGCGAGCGTGCATTGGTGACGCCGTGGGCCTCAGCGGGAGCGAAATCGAGCGCGGGACTCAACTCGTCGAGATGTTGGCCTGCATCATCGAGCCGATCGGACAACGCTCTCATGTCCCGAGTGCCGCGCATGACGAGCGACGCAGTTCCTCCCGCGATCGATACCTCTGTCGCAGCTTGGATGGCGCGATGGGCGTGTGCGACGCGCTCGAGAAGCGGCGCGAGCGCGGCAATGTCGGAACGGGCCAGCCGCGCGCCCAGTTCGACGGTGGTTTCGCTTTGCGACGAGGGCCGTTCTTCGCCTGTTTCGGGAGCGATGTCGGCCAGCTGCTTCAGTAGTGCATCGGCTTTTTCGCTGTCAGGATTGCGCGTGTGCGCTTCGGCGAGCCGAAGGCCGGCGGAGCCAAGGCGCGAAGGGACGAGCGGTTCAACGTCCGGTGCCGGCGTACCCGCCGTCTCGTCCGCTCGATTTGCGGCTTCGATGCGCCCAAGAATCGACAGTCTGCACCCCCCGTCCTCCTGTAGCAGATCGAGCAATGTCGTCTTGCCTGATGAGCTCGCCTCGTGCGCGAGCGATCCTTTCCCCGCGTTGGAAGCAGCGATGGCCGGCCGCTGCGGGGCATGCTCGTCGACCATCACCGCCTTGCCCTTGTCGGAGACCGATCGCGGCGGGGGCGTCGTTTGTCCTGTACCGGTCGACACAGGCTCACGAATCACGATACCCCGCGAGGGTTGCGCATTGCGAGGCGCGGGTACACCCACGGACGTTTGTTCGCGCGCGGAGGAGCCGATCTGTCCCAGCATCGGATTACGTGCATGCTGGCGCCCTTGGCTCGCAGGCGCTTGCCCTTGCGCATTCGCCGCGGCTGCGCCCGGCGCGGATGCATTGGGCGCGGCGGGCTCGCTCGCCCGGCGCAGCGTTGGCAGGGACAGCCGGAATCTCGACATCGTTGTCTCGCGCAGATCATCAACATCGAGTGCATTGAATCACCGCGAAAACGGCTGTCGCGCAGCACGTGGCGAAATTACCGGGGCGTGAACGAATCAGTGGCGCGCCGCGATTTGACTGACGTTTGTCCGGGATGCGGAATATATGCACGGATGGTTGATACAATCGCCGACCAAAATAACGGCACGCAACTGCTGCACGAGAGCATGCCGGGAGTTCCAGCCGACTCTTGAAAAGGAGCAAGCGTTTATGCCGTTCCAGCCAACGGTCTCTCATTCCATTCCGATGAACTTCAAAAATACCCTGCGCATGCGTGCTGCACAGGCAGCCTTCTTTTTCGTTGCGTTCCTTCATAGTCCGATTGCGCCATGTGCACCGAGACCACCTTATATCGTGATCGACACAGGCCACACGCCTGCTCGTCCGGGCTCGACCGGCGCGAGCGGTCGCGTCGAATATCGCTACAACCTCGATCTGTCCACGGCCGTGGCCGAACGGTTGCGTGCCGATGGCGATCGGGTCAAGCGCACATCGGCTGACGGCCGTGAAATCGCGCTGACCGCGCGTTCGACACAGGCTCCGGATGCGGACCTGTTCGTCTCGATCCACCACGATTCGATTCAGCAGCAATTCATCGACGCGGGACGTCAACGGGAATTCCGCGGGTTTGCGATTTTTGTTTCCGAACGCAACCCCGCCTATGCGAAAAGCTTGAATTGCGCGCGGGCTATCGCGGGCCAATTGCTGGCCGCCGGCGAGAAGCCTTCGCTTTACCATGCCCAGCCGATTCGCGGCGAAAACCGGCCCCTCATCGATGCGCGCCTCGGCATTCATCGCTTCAACGACTTAGTCGTGCTGCGCACGGCGCCCGTCCCCGCTCTCCTGGTGGAAGCCGGAGTCATCGTTAACCCCGACGAAGAAGCGCGGCTCGCGCGCCCGGACACGATCGATCGCCTGTCGCAGGCGATTGCGAGCGGCATTCAGGCTTGCCTTGCCTCGCGCTAAGTCCCTGACGCAGTCAACCGCTTTGCCGCCATTCCGTTTACCGATTGAAGCAATCAGCTTCGTGCTACTTCGATGAGGAGACGGTCATGTTCAAAAAGTTTGTCGCGGCAGCTATCGTCAGCATGTTCGCCACGGGTGTCGCACTGGCTCAAACCGCTTCCGCGCCAGCCGCTCCGGCTGCCGCCGCAAGTACGATGAAAGGCGGCGATTGCGAAAGCAAGGCAGTGAGCAAGGACGGCAAGCCGCTCAGCGGCGCAGCCAAAAGCTCGTTCATGAAGAAATGCGAGCGCGACGCCAAGAAGACCATGAGCGCCCAATGTGAAAGCAAGGCCGTGGGCAAGGATGGCAAGGCGCTGCATGGCGCCGCCAAGACGTCGTTCGTGAAGAAGTGCATGGCGGACGCCGGCTGACAAGCGGTTTCGTAGAGAGCAAAAAAGCCGGATTGTTTTAACCCGGCTTTTTTGTCGATCATTTCAGCTCGGCAATTCGATTCCGGAAGTGCTCCGTTCCCGCAACGATCCGATCGAGCACGGCATCGAGCGCCCAAAAGCGCTCCCGTACGTCGTAGTCGATCGCTCGACAGCGAATTGACGCAAAAGTCCCAATGCGCTGGTGATAGATCTTGGCAAGCGCCGGATAACCCAGCGATTCCGACACGGCCGATACCACCAGGAACGTCGACAATTCCTGCGCCAGTTCCGGCGCCGTATGCGCAGACACTCTGAGCCAACGGTAAAGATCGGGATGGAAATTCGTGAAAACGCCGTTGAAACCGGCCGAACCAGCTTTCATCGCATCCCATGCAATGGCGGCATTCGCGTTCAATATCTTGAGCGGAGAACCGCTCGCCAGCGCGATGCGGCGCTTTACGACATCCAGATCGCAACTGACGTCTTTCAACATCACGAAGCGCCCCGTGTCGATGCAAACGGAAAGCTCCTCGTCGGTCAGTAATCGACGGTATGGTGCGGGACATTCATAAAGCCCCAGCGGCAAATCGGACGGCAGCCGCGAGAGCAATCGCGAAAGATTCTCCCGAAAAACCGCCGTGCCGTGGCGATGAGGATCGAGCCGGTTCGTGACGAGCACCACTGCGTCGGCGCCCGATTCGGCCGCCACTTTCAACTCTTCGTATTGCGCCTGCGGTGCATGGCTGATATGTCCCGAGACGGCGACCGGCACACGCCCCGCAACGCGATCGACCACGAATCGAGCCAACTCGGCGCGCTCGGCGAGGCTCAGAAACTGCATTTCGCTCGACTGCGCCACCGCGAAAAAGGCATCCGCGCCGTGCTGCAAATACCATTCGACGAGCCTTTCGACTCCGCCATAGTCGATTTCGCCCGACTCGTCGAACGGTGTCAGCATCACCGGCACGATGCCTTCTATCGCGGCGCCGGCACGTCGAGCGTTCTGCATGAGATTCTCCTTGAGTGTGTGTACGGGGCTGCTCGCCCATCAGGCCGGCAGCGGCACATTGGCCGCGCCGGACTCGTGTTCGGGAATAGGCTTGTTGACGAGTACGAGGTACGCCATTGCGCCGATGAATGCGATAACCGCGGCGGTCAGCAGCGCCGGAACGAACGACCACTTTTGCGCGATGACGCCGGTGAGGACAGGCGCCAGCGCGCCACCAATGAAGCCGCCGAAGTTCTGGATCGCGCCCAGCGAGGCGATGCGGCTTTGCGGCGCGGCCGCCGTTGCGAGCGCCCAGGAGCATGCCGAAGCGGCATTCGCCAGGAAGATCACGACCGAGATGCAGGCAAGCGCGACGGTATTGCTTTGCGCCAGCGCGCCCGGGATGGTGAACGCCACCATGCCGAGCATGCAGACGACCACCGCATTGCGTCGTGCAATCACGGGCGAGCGGCTTTTGCGGGTGGCCAGATCCGAGAGCCATCCGGCCGACAATGCGCCGAGGAAGCCGCAAAAGAACGGAACGGATGCTGCAACACCGGTGCGCATGAGACTCATGTGCCGCTCCGCCGTCAGATAACCGGGCAGCCAGGTGAGATAGACCCAGTTCAGATAAACGGAGCCGAAAAAGCCGATCAGCATGCCCCACGTCGTGCCATGCGAGAAAAGGCTCCGCCAGTCGGCAAACGTCACCTTCGATTGCGCGACGACCTCCTGAGCGTCGGCATCGAGGTAGCGGCATTCGTCGTTCGAAAGTTGCGCGAGCAACGGGTCCCGATAAAGCGCGAACCAGACGGCCGCGACGGCGAGCCCCAGCGCGCCGGTCACGATGAACGCCCAGCGCCAATGAAAGGAAACGACGAGGATCGACAGCAGTAGCGGTGCCAATGCGGTGCCGAGCGGCGAGGCGGAATTGAAAATGCCCGTGGGCGTTCCGCGTGCCCGCAGCGGGAACCAGTTGCTGACGACTCTCGCCGCGGACGGGAACTGCGGCGCTTCGCCGACGCCGAGTGCGATGCGGGCGAGGATGAACCAGCCGAACGTCGAAACGAGGCCCCCCGCGGCCTGCGCCAGCGACCAGACGATGAGCCCGAGGCCAAGCAGGCGTCTCGGTCCAATGCGGTCGACCAGCGCGCCGATCGGCAACTGGCATAGGGCGTAGCTCCACGAAAACGCCGAAAGAAGTACGCCCATCTGGCTCAGCGACAGCCCGAGGTCCGCTCGGATCGAGGCGTTCGCCACGGCGAGCGTGCCGCGATCGAGGTAATTGACCACACCGCTGATCATGAGAAGCGTGAGCGCGATCTGCTGCGCGCGCTTGATGCGCGGCGGAGCAACGGGGACCGACGAAGTTTCACTCATTGTGGATGTCTCCATGTCTTTCGTTGTCGTCGCGCGGAACAGCTGGGGATGCCCGCCCCTTGAGACGCGAGGTCGCGCGGACTTGCCTCATTTTGTAACCGCTTACATTTCAGACCGATCAAACCGCGCGGGCCACAGGCCAAGCGCGGAAAAACTTGCTACATAGCGCCAGTCTCACTGGCATAATCAGAGGACAGACGGGCTGTCAGCGCTTACATTCGCATAGACAGCGTATCCTGTGCAACCCCATACCGGCGATTTGAGGGTAAACGTTGATGACCTATCGATCGATTCACCGCACCCGCGGCCCGTTTCACGCATCTGGCGCTCGGCCCTGCCTGCGCATGAGGCATTCCGCATGAGTACGACGCCCTCGCGCCCGCGTGCCGGTACAACCGCTGCCGAATCCGCCACGTCGCGCGCGAGGCGCGGGACCGGACGCTCGGTGCTCGGCGACGTCGCCAAGCTTGCCGGCGTGTCGACGGCAACGGTGTCACGCGTCTATAACGAGCCTGGCAAGGTATCGGCCGAGGTCCAGCAACGCGTGCATGACGCCGCACGGGCTCTGAACTGGATTCCGAACGCGGCTGGGCGCGCACTCGCCTCGACGCGCTCCCATATCGCCGGCGCGATCATTCCGACGCTCGACAACCATGTCTTCGCTTCACAGGTGTCGGGTATGCAGGCTGTCATGGCCGAGCGCGGCATCACGCTCTTTCTGGGTTGCTCGAACTACGATCCGGCACAGGCCTTGACGCAAGTGCGTGCGATGCTCGCGCGTGGTGTCGAAGCCGTCTCCGTTGTGGGCGAGTCATATCCGGCCGAATTATTCGAGTTGCTGACGCTTCATCGCGTGCCGTATGTCGTCACCTACGCGTATCGCGAAGGGAGCCCGCATTGCTGCATCGGTTTCGACAACCACGCCGCGTTTGCTACCTTGACCGGCCATCTGCTCGGATTGGGGCATCGGGATTTTGCGGTCATCATGCAGCCCTCGGTGGACAACGATCGAGTTCAGGCGCGGTTGCGCGGCATACACGAGACGTTGGCCGCTGCGGGGCTCGCGGTCAGGCCGGCCCATCTGTGCGAAGGCCCTTCGACGATCGCATTCGGTCGCGCAAGTCTGAAAAAGATCTGGGACGTGCCGGGAGCGCGTCCGAGCGCCATTGTCTGTGGCAATGACAATCTGGCGATCGGCGCGTTGCTCGAAGCGCAAGCGCTGGGGATTGCCGTGCCTCGTCAACTATCGATTACGGGCTTCGATGACATCGCGCTTGCATGCGAGATTGCGCCGCCGTTGACGACGATGTGGGTCGATACGGCTGCGATCGGGCGCGCAGCGGCGCGCTCGTTGCTCGATCGGCTCGAGGGCCGCCCTCCCGGCCCAGGCGTCGAGATCGCGGCGGAGCTCAGGGTTAGAGCGTCGACGGGGCCTTTTGCCGGTTGATCGATGCGCCAAGGCTCGCTCAATTGGGCAAATACCATCCGTCCGGGAGCGGATCGTCCTGCTGCTGCTTGGGTATCAGGTTGTCGTTGCGGGCCGTTGTTACTGCATTCTGGGCGGCCGCCAACTCCGCGTAATTGTCCTGGGTCGGGTTTTGGCGGTACATGGCTTCCCAATATTGGACGTTCTGTGTCATCCGTTGGCCACGTACCTGCTGGACCGAAGCCGATTCGGGTGGAATGTTTTTGCCCGAGTTTATCCGGTCTTCCTCCTCCGTCAGATACAGGTTCAAATCATTTAGCAACGTACCGTAATCGCCGTTCAAATTGGAGCTGTCGGTACCGATACGGTCATGTAATTTACCCAGAATGTTGTCGGTCGGCCGGGGCGCGCTCGCGATCGCGTCGGCCTCCATTCCGGCATAGAGGTCGAGCTGCATTTGGGCCTGCGTGACATCGATACCGGGCTGGCCCGCGATTGACGGTATGTCCGTGGGCGATGAGGCGGCAGCGCTCGGATCCGTCGTGGCCGTTGACGCGGTGGCGGAATCGGTTGGCGCCGGATCGATCGATTGCGCCGACGACGGCGGCGGGGCGCTCGGTGTGGATGATCCCACGGCCACCCCTGACGTGCCACTGCTGCAGCCTGTCAGGGCTGCAGCGGCTACGCCGAATGTCGCAAGCCCCAACCCTGCACGTGCCAAGGCTTTGAGCGGAGCATGCGGGCGCCCGAGCACCGATGCCTCGGTGCGCTCCGCCGGCGCACTGCGCCGCAACCGCGCGAGCACCGAGTTCGAGCCGCCTCGCATGACGGTGGCGCCATGGGTGGCGGTGGTGTCCTTTCCTTGCTCTGGCTTGTCGGTCTCTGTCGCCGCGGAGGTGTTGCGGAGCCGGACTTGCATTTCGCTTCCCCTGAATATTCCGATAGTTCGCAATGTAGCGGCGCATCGCTTACGCGCCACGCTGGACGCGAACCGGCTGCCACTAAAACGAATCGTCAATGCGCTGGCAGCGATGCAGCGATCAGGCCGTCCCTCCTGGAATCGGCGCCGGGTTGCCCGCAATGGCGCGTTTCCGGCGCGGTGCGGGTCGATCCGCCGCCACGTCGTATATGACAAGCACCGAGACGACAGCAATGCCCATGACAGTGCGCCAATCGAATGCCTGCAGTTTGGCGGAGGTGGATAGCAACAGCGAGATGAACGGCTGGACAGACATGCAAACGAGCACCGCAAAGGGCCCACACAACTGCACGGCGGATTGCAGCAACAGCATCGGCAGCATCACGCCCGCCACGGTGACGACGGCGGCGATGCCGATCGTCCGGCCGTCGACGGACAGATGAAACGCATCGGGAAACACGAGGCACCAGACGAAGGTCGCGCAAACGGTCAAGTAAAAGCGTTGCGAAACGATCCCCGAACGGGACCAGCCGCGCTCGGCAAGCTCGGCGCACACCGACATCGTCAACGCCGACGACGCCCCCGTGATCGCGGTCGCCGCCATGGCGATCCAGATCGCCAGCCGCGTCAGCCCATTGTGGCCCGCTCCGTCGAACTGTCTCGCACCCAATAGCACGCAAGCCACGAGAATGCCCGCGCATATTGCCAATCTTCGAGCCGTTGGCCACGCACGCCTTTTGATACTGTCGGAAAATGCGCCAACGATCAGCGCGACACCCGTATCGATCGCCACGACGACCGAGGGATCGAGTTCGCGCAAGGCGAAGAAAAAGCAGACATAGGTGATCGCCGTATAGACATTGTTGCGGATCAGCAAAGCGTAGTCGCGTCGCGGAATGCTGAATCCGTTTTTCAGATTCAATATGAGCGCGGTCAGCAAAAAACTGGTGAATACGAATACGGGCTCCGGAATGCCGGAAAGGAAATAGGTGTAGAGCACCTGACCGAATGCCTGCAAGCATATCGCGGCCATCGCCTGAAAGGGACCGTTAAAGCTCATCTCGCTGCCTCCCTCAGCAGGCAGCGGCCGTGACTTCGGCCGTGGCATCCGCCCTTTCGTAGTCGATTGTGTAAAGCAGCCCTTGCGCGTCCCATGCGCGAATCTGCTCGCGGTCGCGCTTGATCAGCGCCGCGTCCTCGTGCACGAGGTAGATCGCCCCGCCCCACCCTGTCGAATCCGTCGTGAGATGAACGCGCGTACCGACAGGCAGGGTCCGGTAGATGGCGTGGAACGTCGGCAATTCAAGCAACCGTTCGAGGCCGCCGACATCCGTGATGACGCCGTCGCCGGCGAACGCGAAAAAGACCTTCGTCAAATTGCGCCCGGGCAGGTATCGATCGCTGCGCCGGCGCATATCGTTCATCCACTCGGGCTGCATCAAGTCCAGCGCATGATAGATCGACTGGGTCTTCAGCCCGGCGGCCGCATACGAGTCGCGATCCATCGCCGCACCCATCAAGCGCGCTCCCGTCTCGATCATTGCCGGACCGCGCGCCGTCCATTTCAATTCGCTGTGCGCCGTGCCGTTCACGATGCCGAGTGCATCGAGCGCATCGAACGTATAGCGAAGCAATGCCGATGCGACATTCGATTCGGGAGCCAGCAGTTCGAAATCCTCCATTACCATCGCATAGCCCGGAAGCAGGCGGATGTTCACGCGCCACGCGTCCGTCATGAAGTGGCGTCCGTCGCGGCTGACCGTGTTGACGATGTACTGTGTGCCGTCGAGCCACGACTGAACGATCAACTGCCGGTTCGGCTGCGCGAATACGGTATGGGCACCGAACGCCTTTCGGCAGGCCATGCGTACCTCCTCGATACTGCGGCAGATCGTGACGTTATCCGAACCCGCGCTATCGAGAGGTTTGACGACGAGCGGCCAACTGCCATAGCGCTGTGCCCAGGCAACGGCTTCGTTCTCGCTGTCGACGAGCGTCTGCTCCGCCGCCAGCAAGCCCCGGCGGTGCAATGCCGCGATCATGCGGAACTTGTTGCGCCGCTCGGCAATGAGGGGATAAAGATTGGTTGGGGTGCCGACGAGATGAGCGAGCCGCTCGGCGAAGCTCACGCCCATCTCGGAGCCGGCGAGTACACGGTCGATATCCATCGCGAGGATGGCGCGCGCGGCCTCGTCCTCGGTGCCGAGATAGCCGAGATCGGTCCGATAAGGCGTTGCATCGATTCCCGCGCGAAAGACAGGAGGCGGTTCGGGCGTCGAGCGCAAATGGAGGAGCTCGGCACCCATCGTTTCCAGATCGCGCGCCAGTTCCCGGCCCATCGAGTATCCGTCGACGATCACGATTTTCTTCGCTTGAATCGCACCCATCCATGGCCTCCTTCGCAAGTCGCGCACCGAGAGCGTCAATGCGCCGTGGCTTCATCGTATGCAAGCGGCCTCGGCCGATCGCTACTCGAACCCGTAGCGATCGATGACAAATGCTGCGAAGAATGCGGAGCTCGCGCCCGTGTATGCGGCGCGCTCATCGCACGCCGAGCGCGAGTCAGGTGCGTGGCACTGAACGGATATCGCCGGTCGGATCGCTTTCGCGCGGGCCATCTTCGGCGTAGGTGGGGACCGTCCCGCCGCTTTCGATCGGCACGATGGCGCCGCGGTGCACCGCATGGGGTGTGTCAGGGAATCGATCGTCGACTTCGTGGCCCTTGCGTGCCCGCACGAATGCGCGCAGCAACGCGATACGAAGCGTGGGTGCCGTTGCTTGCGCTGTCTCGTCGCCGTCCCCGAAACGCGCCCGGCAGTGTGCCGATCCGTCGTCGTGCGTCGTCAGATTCAACTCGCGGGCCAACTCCAGTACGACGGCCGCATCGGCCCAGCCGGCGCTCGGCGCAAAGCGCTGATCCAGCAAACGTAGCGTGCCATGCGCGAGCGTGACGACGAGCTCGGGTTCGATCGCCATGAAGCGGATTTCCTCGTCGTCGTCGACAAGGGCACGAGCGCACCAGTAATCGAGCGCGCGGTCAGTCAAGTCATCGGTTTTCATCTGGGGCTCCCGGTTCCGGCGAGGCGGGCGGAACCTTGATTTCGGCAATCAACGGGAAGTGGTCCGACGCTTTGCGAGCCAGCGCACTGCGATGCACGCTGACACCCGTGAGCCATTCTCCGGGATGGACCCAGATGCGATCGAGCGCGAAGATCGGGCAGAACGTCGGGAAAGTGCGCGGCGCGGGCGCGCGCCTGAAATGCGTGACGAGTGTACGCAAGGCCCGGCCGTGGACGAACCACTCGTTGATGTCGCCGAGCAGAATCACCGGCAACTCGCTCGTATCGAAGGTGTTCAACAGGGTCCGCACCTGAGTGCTGCGTTCGCCCGCGGATAAGCCCAGATGCGTCGCGACGATGCGAAGCAGTACGGGCCCGCACTCGACATCCGCGTCCAGCGCGCCGCGCGGCTCGCGACCGTGAAAGGACAGATCGAGCGTGCGGGCCGCGCCGATCGGCAAGCGCGAGAGCACGGCGTTGCCGTAGCGTCGCCGCGGCGTGTCGAGCGTCGGCCCTGCTGCCGCGTGCATGCCCGTCGTTTCCCGCAAATGCGCCAGTACGTCCGGCGCGTCGGTGCCGCCAAGCGGAACCTCCTGCAACGCGATGATATCGGCGTCCAGCTCTGCAACGACTTGCGCAACGCGTTGCTCCATTCGTTGCGCCGAATGGGTGGTCCAGACGCCGAGCCCGCCGTGAATGTTATAGGTGGCGATGCGCAGCGCACATGATGCGTCCACGTTTGTCCGAGCTTCGGCACGCCTCGTTCGCGTGTCGGGTTCCATCGTTTCGAGCGGGCTTGCTTGTGCAATCATCGGCGCGGACTCAACCACCGTTTCAATAGGACAGAGGCGCCGACGAGCGCGACGCCGATCGCCACGAGCGTGGCCCATGCGCCCCCGCCCGGGTGGCGGATCGTGGCCACCAGTTGGTGAGCGAACGTCACCGTCAACACGGTGCCGGGCAGCATGCCGAGCATCGTACCGATCAGGTAGTCGCGCAGACTGATGTGCGACGCACCGGCGACAAGGTTGACGACAGTGAATGGCGCAATCGGCAAGAGACGCAGCACCGTCATCATCACGAGTCCGCGGCGGCCGATGCGCTCGCTGAGCCGGTTCGCGCGCGCCCCGGCCAGCCGGCGCACGGCGTCGCGCCCCAGTGTGACACCGATACCGTAGGTCGCGGCGGCCGACAGCAGCGTCCCGCCGAGGGCATAACCCAGGCCCGGCCATGCGCCGAAGACGAGGCCGGTGGCCGCGATCAGCACGGTGATCGGTACCGACAGCATCGCGGCGACGACGTACCCGCCAAGCACGATCAGCGGCGCGAGCGGCAGCGCTCCGATGCGCTTGCCCCAATGCACGATCGACGCAAGATTGATCTCGTGACCGAGCGGCGTGAAACGCCAGAGCACCGTCAGCACGACAATGGCGAGCACGAGGGTCCCGAGCAGCAACAGGCGCGCCGTCAGCGAACGGCCGTGTTCTTCGGGAACGAACTCGCGCACGAGCGCCTCGGGCTCGATGGGCCGCTCCGGATCGAGCCACGCGCTGACCGGCACGAGGGCATCGAGATCGCTCGTGATCACCGGCGTGAACGGCTGAAGTGTGCGCCCATCGTCGCGCGACAGTAAGGCGATGGCGTCATTGAGCCGTCCGCTGCGTTCGAGCGCGTCCTCGCATTCGGCCGCGGAAACGTCCAGATGCTCGGTGAGCAGACGGTTGCGCCACCGCGCGATGGCCGCCCGCACGCGGGGGTCGCCATTGGCATCGATCGCGATGTTGCACTCCGTGTCGAGCACCATCGAGCGATTGTTCAAGTTCGCACTCCCGATCGTGATCGCGCGGTCGTCCACTATCATGACCTTGCTATGCACGTTCAGGCAGCGAGCGCCGAGCCCCTCGATATGCGGGCAATACATTCGATAGCGCCCATGGATGTCCGCTTCGACGAGCGCGCGATGCAGCCGCGCGCGCAGCACGCCCATCGTCGCCTCTTGCAGCCAGCCGCTCTGCATGCGCGGCACGACTACAGCGACGTCAGGCCCGTCGGGCTCCGCAAGACGCGATGCGAGCGCTTCGCGGACCACGGCCGCCGTGAAGTACTGGTTCTCGATATAGATATGCTCGCGCGCGGCGGCAATCATGTCGGCGGTCAGATTGCGCACATGCTGCAACGGCTCGCGGCCGACGTGCGGGGGCTCGGTCAGCGAAATACCGAGCATGACGTCGCGCAACTCCACAGGGGCGTCGGTTGGCCACGGGTCGATATCTCCTTGACGTGCGGGCCCGGCAGGGGCAGGAACCGAGCGGCCACAGGCTCTGCGCCATCGCTCGCGCGCGAGTTCGCCAATCGTGTGCGCGGCATCGCCATCGAACATCGTCTGGACGTCATGGAACGGACCGTAGGTCTTGCCATTCGGATCGCGCCGGCGCGGGTCGTCGGGCGCATGCGCCCGCGTGTCCCAGCGCGAGCGCGTCAAATCCATGCCGCCGACGAACGCAAGGCGGTCGTCGATCACCACGTATTTTTGATGATGCGAGGCGCCGCGCGGATGCGTGCCGTCGAGCCTGAATGACAGCGCGTGATGCGCGCGCCAACTCGTTTGATAGACGGGCAGCCATTCGCGCTCGAACGCGTAGATCATCGCGAAGTCCCACGCGAGAATGTAGATGCGCAGGTGGCGCCTGGTCGCTCCCAGCGCTTGCAGAAATTCGCCAAGCGGCTCCGGAAAACCGTCGTTGGCCCCTTCCGGCACGAGTCTGATCCGGCTGTTGATGTCCCAGCCCACGATGAAGACGGTTTGCCGCGCACGCTTCAACGCTTCGCGCAGAACCGGAAAGTAAGCTTCGCCATCGATCAGAACAGCAAAACGATCCGCGTGGCGGATCGCGGCGCAGTTGCGGCCCGCTTCGAGCAGGCCGTGGCGCGCACCCGCCTGCGTCGCGGCGGTACGCCGGGCCCAGTCGATTTCGCTGGAACGCGCATCGATTTCAGGGGAACTGCTGCCGGCGATGTCGCTCGTCATCGGCATGGCCGGCTCGTCAAATGATCGGCACGCCGCCCGTCACCGCGACTGTCGCTCCCGACACGTAGCTCGCTTCGTCGCTTGCCAACATCACGTAGACCGGCGCCAGTTCGGCCGGTTGCCCCGGACGCTTCATCGGCGTTTGTTTGCCGAACGATTCGACGTTCTCGGGCGGCATCGTTGCCGGAATCAACGGTGTCCAGATAGGCCCCGGCGCGACGCAGTTCGAACGGATGCCGCGCTCGGCCAGCCACTGGGCCAGGCCGCCCGTGAAATTCTGGATCGCGCCCTTCGTCGTTGCGTATGGCAGCAGCGTGGGCCGCGGTTTGTCGGCGTTCACCGAAGTCGTATTGATGATGGCACTGCCCCGCTTCATATGCGGCAACGCCGCCTTTACGAGGCGAAACATTGCACCGATGTTCACATCGAACGTGCGATCCCACTCCTCGTCGCTGATTTCCTCGATCGAGTCATAGTCCATCTGGTGCGCCGCGTTGTTCACCAGCACATCGATGCGCCCGAACGCGGCAATCGTGCGTGAGACGACCTCGCGACAATGCGCGGCGTCGGCGAGGTCGCCGTCGATCAGCACGGCCTTGCGTCCCGCCTGCTCGATCCAGCGGGCTGTCTCGCGCGCGTCGTCGTGTTCGTCGAAGTAGGCTATCGCCACGTCGGCGCCTTCGCGCGCAAAGGCGATGGCGACGGCTCGCCCGATGCCGCTGTCCCCGCCGGTGATAAGTGCCGCTTTCCCAGCCAGACGTCCATGTCCGCTGTAACTCCGCTCGCCATGGTCCGGTTGCGGGTGCATCGGCGCGGTCTTGCCCGGAACCTCGCTTTGCTGCTGTTCTGGCAGCGGCGGTTTCGGTCGATCAGTCATGTTGGCTCCCTTTCTCGATTCGGTGGTCAAACACTGCGCAGTACACTCTC
>CBJLAJ010000054.1:0-30608 GCA_966421005.1 uncultured Paraburkholderia sp. | reverse complement strand
ACGACGGCGGCCAAGCCCGCCGAACCCGCTGCAAAGCCAGCCAGCAACGGCGCAGATCCATTCAGCGCCCTTCGCTGAACGGGCCGTTTGAACCAATCGTTTCGGGGAGCCGTCGATGGCGAAGAAAGAAAGTATTCAAAAGCGCTTGCAAAAAGTGCGTCCGCCGCGTGTGCAGCTGACCTATGAAGTCGAGCGCGGCGATGCGATCGAAGTCAAGGAGCTGCCATTCGTCGTCGGCGTCGTTGCCGATCTGGCCGGGCAATCGGAGCTCGAGCAGCCGAAACTGCGCGAGCGCAAATTCGTCAATATCGACCGCGACAATTTTGACGACGTGATGAAAGGCCTCGAGCCGCGTGCGGCTTTTCAAGTCAAGAATCGCCTGACGGACGC
This sequence comes from uncultured Paraburkholderia sp., assembly GCA_966421005.1. Lineage (GTDB taxonomy): Bacteria > Pseudomonadota > Gammaproteobacteria > Burkholderiales > Burkholderiaceae > Trinickia. The sequence goes on along the minus strand of CBJLAJ010000054.1, from coordinate 30,218 downwards.
GGGCGGCTCGTTCGCAGTCGATCTGCGTTTTCGCTCGATGGCCGATTTCAATCCGGACGACGTCGTGAGCCAGATCGAGCCGCTGCAACGGCTGCTCGATGCACGCTCGAAGCTCGCCGATCTGCGCAACAAGCTAGCCGGCAACGACAAGCTCGAGAGCTTGTTGAGCGAGGTGCTCGCCAATACTCAGCAATTGCAGGCGTTGACCGGCACGGCCCGCGAAAGCGGTAACGAGGCGGACCAGGAAAAGCAGGGCGACTGAGCTCAAGCGGGGTGTGAAATGAATCAGCAAACGGCCATGGCGAGCGCCGCGCTCGCCGACACGAGCGCTCAAACATCGTTGCTCGACGAAATCGTCGAAAAAAGCAAGGTCGCAAAATCCGATTCGGAGCATGCGCGCGCGAAGGACCTCATCAGCGAGCTCGCGCACCAGGTGCTCGAAGGCACTGTCGTCGTATCGGACAATCTGTCCGCGACGCTCGATGCGCGCATCGCGGAGCTCGACCGGCTGCTCTCCGCCCAGTTGAGCGAGGTGATGCATGCGCCGGAGTTTCAGCGCATGGAAAGCACCTGGCGCGGGCTGGAGTATCTGTGCAAGGAAAGCAACACCGGTTCGACGATCAAGATCAAGGCGCTCCATGCGGCCAAGCGCGAGATCGTGCGCGACTTCAAGAACGCATCGGAATTCGACCAGAGCGCGCTTTTCAAGAAGGTCTACGAGGAAGAGTTCGGCACGTTCGGCGGTGCGCCGTTCGGCGCGCTGATCGGCGACTTCGAGATCACGCGCCAGCCGGAGGATATGTACTTCATCGAGCAGATGTCGCACGTGGCCGCCGCTGCGCACGCGCCGTTCATCACGTCCGCATCGCCCGAGATCATCGGTCTCGAATCGTTTGCCGATCTCGGCAAACCGCGCGACCTGGGCAAGGTGTTCGACACCGTCGAATACGCGAAATGGAAGTCGTTCCGCGAATCTGAAGACTCGCGTTACGTCGGCTTGACGCTGCCGCGCTATCTGGGCCGCCTGCCGTTCAATCCGAAGGATGGCCTCGTTGCCGAGTCGTTCAACTTCGTCGAGGACGTCGACGGAACCGACCACAACAAATATCTCTGGTGCAATGCCGCGTGGGCGTTCGCCGCGCGCCTCACGGCCGCGTTCGACGATTTCGGCTGGTGCGCCGCGATTCGTGGCGTGGAAGGTGGCGGACTCGTCGAAGACCTGCCCACGCATACGTTCAAGACGGACGACGGCGAAATCGCGCTGAAATGCCCGACCGAGATCGCCATCACGGATCGCCGCGAGAAGGAGCTCAGCGATCTCGGGTTCATTCCGCTCGTGCATTGCAAGAACTCGGACTATGCGGCGTTCTTCGCGGCGCAGTCGGTGCAGCGGCCCAAGAAGTACAACACTGACAGCGCGAACGCGAATGCCGTGCTGTCCGCTCAGCTGCAATACATCTTCTCCGTCTCGCGAATCGCCCATTATCTGAAAGCGATGATGCGCGACAAGATCGGCAGCTTTGCCTCGGCGCAAAACGTCGAAACGTTCCTGAACCGCTGGATTTCGCAATACGTCCTGCTCGACGACAACGCGACCCAGGAGCAAAAGGCGCAGTTCCCGTTGCGCGAAGCGTCGATCCAGGTTGCCGAGATTCCAGGCAAGCCGGGCTCGTATCGCTCGGTCGCGTTCCTGCGTCCGCATTTTCAGCTCGACGAGCTCTCGATTTCTCTACGGCTCGTTGCGGATCTGCCCAAGCCGGCAGGCGCCTGATACTTTTAAATCCAATTTCAATTTGAACGGGCCCGGGCCTGCTGCCCGGCTCGCTTTTAAACCGCCACTTCGGGAGTCGAGAAGCCATGAAAGATATGTATATGCAGTTTGGCAACCCCGCCATCAAAGGCGAATCCGCCGATAAGGACCACGCGGGCTGGATCGAGCTGGACTCGTGGGCCCACTCGATCGTGCAACCGCGCTCAGCCACGGCATCGACGGCGGGCGGTCATACAGCCGAGCGCTGCGAGCACTCGGACATGACGTTTACGAAGGACATCGACGTCGTCAGCCCCCTGCTTTATCAGCACGCGTCGGGCGGCACGACTTTCGACGAAGTCACCATCGATTTCATGCGTTCCGATGGCGAAGGCAAGCGCGTCAAGTACCTCGAGGTCAAGCTCAAGTACGTGATCATTTCGAGCATCGCGCCGAGCGTCTCCGGTGCGGGCCTGCCGACCGAAACGTTCTCGCTCAAGTATGCGGCCGTTCAGTGGAAGTACACCCAGCAGAAGATCGGCGGCAACCAGGGCGGCAATGCGCAAGGCGCCTGGAGCCTGACGAAGAACGACAAGACCTACGCGGTCTGATACCGCATGGCGGGCGGCTTGCCGGTTTCGGCCGGTGTCCGCCCGTGTCATTCCGAGGGTGAAGCGAAGCGGGCACGTACCGATGAAGCGATTCGAACCGAGCTTGCTCGACAAGCTTTTCGACGACGACCCGCGTTCGCCGGCACCTGCCGCCATGCGGCAGATGTCGCTCGACGAGCTCAAGAGCCGTGTTGCGCGCGATGTCGAAGCGCTGCTCAACACACGCATCGTTTTCACCGAAAGCGAGCTCGAGAAACTGACCGAATGCCAGCGTTCGGTCCTGACTTACGGGTTGAACGACTTCGCGGGGCTGAGTCTTGCAAGCCACGCCGACCGCGGGTTCATCTGTACATCGATTCGTAACGCCATCGCGCGGCACGAGCAGCGCTTGCGCGAAGTGTCCGTTTCGCTCGAGTTGAACGCGCAATCGACCAATGCGCTTTACTTCGCGATTCGCGCGAAGCTCGTCGTTCATCCGGCCGAAGAGCCAGTCAGCTTCGATGCCATGCTGCAGGCGTCCACGCTGCAATACTCCGTCACGCGCTCGCGGCGCGGCGCCGATGCGTCGCGCAGCCGCGTGTACGAATGATTTCGAGGCAAGTGAGAAGAGGGAGCGAGGCGCCCGCGCTCGGGGAACATAGATGGAAGCGTTGCTGCCTTATTACGAGCGGGAGCTGGCGTTTTTGCGGCAGTATTCGCGCGACTTTGCCGATCGCTATCCGAAGATCGCGGCCAGGCTTGCCATCAGCGGCGAGCAAAGCGATGACCCGCATGTCGAGCGGATGATCGATTCGTTCGCGCTGCTCGGCGCGCGAATCAACAAGAAGCTCGAAGACGAATATCCGGAGTTCGCCGAAGCGCTCTTCGAGGTGCTGTACCCGCACTATCTGCGTCCGTTTCCGTCTTGTTCCATCGCGCAGTTCAGCGCGGACGCCGCCGCGTCGCTGCGTGCTCCCGTCGTCCTGGCGCGCGGGACGCCACTCGAGAGCCGCGAAATTCGCGGCGTGCGCTGCCAGTTTCGGACCGCCTACGACGTCGCGCTGGCGCCGATCGCCATTACACGAGCGCGCTATCGACCTGTGGCGGCGCTGCCCGCCAATGCACCGGTGTTGCCGGGCAACGTATCGGGCGTGCTCTCGTTCACGTTCGAGAGTACGTCGTCCGATATCGGTTTGCATGCGCTTGGACTTGCCACGTTGCGCGCCTATCTGCACGGCGAGCAGTCGTTCGTCGCGGCACTGGCCGACTGCATTTTCATCCGTGCGTCGGCGGCCTATGTCGAGGTGGGGGGGGCTCACGATTCGAGCGATTCCGGCAAAGCAACGCCTGCGGCGTGGAAGCGGCTCGAGGGCGTACCGATCGAGCAGACCGGCTTCGCGGACGATCAGGCGTTGATCGACTATCCCGCGAGATCGCACCCCGCGTACCGTTTGCTCACCGAATATTTTGCGTTTCCCGAGAAGTTCGATTTCGTCGATTTCAGCTTGGCCGACATGCTCCGGACAAGCGGGCCGTGCCGCCGGCTGACGCTGCACGTGGTGATCGGACAAACGCGCGGCGAAACGCAGGCGCCGCGACTCATCGAAGCGCTGGCCGCGCATCATTTGCGTCTCTTCGCGACGCCCGTCGTCAATCTCTTCGCACGGCGCGGCGAGCCGATTCATATCAGCCACGAGGCGGTCTCCTACCCGGTTGTCGCCGACGCCCGCCATGCGAGCGCCTACGAGATTTATTCGATCGACGCCGTTCATGTGGTGAAAGAGTCCGCCGACGAACAGGCTGTCGAGGAGTTTCGGCCGTTTTACGCGCTCCATCATGACGAGCCTTCCCAGCTCGGCCGGTATTGGTTTGCGCGTCGCGATGCGCGCGTGGCGCAAATGAGCCCCGGCTACGAAACGGAGCTTTCCGTCGTCGACGCGCATTTTTCGCCCGCGCGCAGCATGACGAGCACGGTGAGCCTCTCGCTCACCTGCACCAATCGAGATTTGCCCGCACGGCTCGCGATCGGCCTCGAAGGCGGCGATTTGTTCGCAGAACGAACGATTTTCGATGCACCCGTTTCGATGCTGTGCCGCCCCACGCCGAGTGTGCGGATCGAGCGGGGCGCGCCGATGCATTGGCGATTGATTTCGCATCTCGCGCTGTCCGAAGTCTCGCTTTTACGCGAGGATTTATCGACGCTGAAGGAGTTGCTCGTGCTTTACGACCTTCGGCGCACCCCGGCTTCCATCCGTCATATCGAGGGAATCGTCGCGCTCGAAGAGCGGCCCGCTGTCGTGAGGTTGCCGGGCAAGCCGTTCGAGACCTTCGTACGCGGTACCGAAGTGCGCCTTACCGTCGACGAAACGCATTTCGTCGGCACGAGCCTCGCGTCGTTCATTCGCGCGCTGGACACGTTCTTTGGGCTTTACGTCAGTCTGAACAGTTTCGTACAACTGGTTGCCGTGTCCAAGCGCACGGGCGAGGAGATCATGCGATGCAAGCCGCGCAGCGCCGATTCGATGCTGGCGTAGTGGAGCGGCTCCTCGACGAGCCATACCGCTTTCAATTTTTCCAGGCCGTGCGCGTGCTCGAGGTGTGGTTCGCGCAGCAGGTATCGCGCCGCGCTGGCGAACGCGTCGCCGGGCGTATCGGATTTCGCAGTACCTTGTCGTTGACGTTCGCGCCGAGCGAACTCGAGCGGGCAACGCCTTACGATCGCGCCGGCGCAACGCTCGCCAGTGCCGAAGACCGTCGTGCCGCCATGGCGGACGACTCGCTTGCGCGCATCGAATTGACGCCGTCGTTTTTCGGCATGTTGGGCGGCCACGGCGCGCTGCCGCTGCATTACACCGAGCAGCTCATCGCTCGCGAACAGTTGCAGCGAGATCGAGCCGCGCGCGAATTTCTCGATGTCTTTTCGGATCGGGCGACGGCGCTTTTTTACGAGGCGTGGAAGAAGTATCGCCTGCCGTTTCACTACGAGCTCGACAAGAACGAGCGTTATCTGCCGCTGCTGTTGGCGCTGGCGGGGCTCACCCATATGCCGACGCGCGCCGCGCTGCAACGCGGGCCCGGTGCGCTCGTCGACGAAGCGATGGCGGGCTACGCGCTGCCGATCCGGCATCGGCCGATGTCCGCTGCCTATTTGGAGCGGGCGCTGTCGGAGTATTTCCGCGTACCGGTGCGCGTCGAACAATTTATCGGCAAATGGTATGAGGTGCCCGCCGAACGCCTTTCGCGTCTCGGCCTCGCCAACGCGAGACTCGGCGCGACGGCGCTTGCCGGAGAGCGCGTCTGGCAACGCGATATGCGGGCGCGGCTCGTCATTGGCCCGCTCGACAAAAAGGACTACGAAGCATTTTTGCCTGGCGCGCCGTCAGCCATTGCGCTCGAGCGTTTGCTATCGATTACGGCCGGCGACATGCTCGAGTACGAGGTATGGCTCGTACTCGCGCGCGAAGAGGTCGGCACGAGCCAGCTCGGCGCGGGCGCGCGGTTGGGCTGGGATGCCTTCCTTTGCACACGTGAAGCCTTGTGCGATCGCGACGATGCACGTTACGAACTGAATGTTATTCATTGATCCTCGGACACAGGAACTGCCGACCTATGAGCACGCCTTTGAAGACACTGATTGCCAAGCTCGATGCGCTGTGCCTCGATGCGGCCACACGCGCGGCCAGCCTGTGCCTCGCGCGCGGTCATTATGAGGTCGATCTCGAACATCTGTTTCTGGCTTTGCTCGACGATACGTCGAGCGATCTCGGGGTCGTGCTGCGCGCGAACAAGCTGAGCGCCGATACATTGCGTCGCGATCTCGAGCGCGAACTTGAGCGCCTCAAGACCGGCAACACGCGCACACCGGTGTTTTCACCGCACCTGATCGCGCTGTTCGAACAGGCATGGTTGATTGCATCGCTCGATTCGCACGCCGGACGTATCCGTTCCGGGCATCTGTTGCTCGCGTTGCTGAGCGCGCCCGACTTGGCGCAGTTTGCGCAGCGGATGTCGACGATTTTCGCCGAGGTGCCAGTCGAAACGCTCAAGCATAAATTCGACGAAGCGACGGCGGGGTCGCGAGAGGCGCAGGCCGTGCCGCAGCAGGCGGGTACATCGGAGGATGGATCGGAGACGGGGGGCGGTGCGATGCCCGGTCTGGCCGCGCCTGGGGCATCGAAGACACCGGCACTCGATACCTATACGACGAACCTCACGCAACGTGCGCGCGAAGGCAAGATCGACCCCGTCATTGGGCGCGAAGCCGAGATTCGACAAACCATCGACATTCTGATGCGGCGTCGCCAGAACAATCCGATCCTGACCGGGGAAGCCGGAGTGGGCAAGACCGCCGTCGTCGAGGGGCTCGCATTGCGCATCGCGGCCGACGATGTGCCGGAACCGCTGAAGGGAGTTGCACTGCATGTACTCGACATGGGGCTGTTGCAAGCCGGTGCGAGTGTAAAGGGCGAGTTCGAGAACCGCTTGAAAAACGTCATCGACGAAGTGAAGAAAAGCGTCGTGCCCATCGTCCTTTTCATCGATGAAGCGCACACGATCATCGGCGCGGGCGGACAAGCGGGCCAAAACGATGCCGCCAATTTGCTGAAGCCGGCGCTTGCGCGCGGGGAGCTTCGCACGATCGCCGCCACGACCTGGAGCGAGTATCGCAAGTACTTCGAAAAGGACGTCGCGCTGGCGCGGCGCTTCCAGGTCGTCAAAATCGACGAACCCGGCGAGGCACTGGCCGCGGCGATGGTGCGCGGGTTGGCGACTCGCATGGAGGCGCATTTCAATGTGCGCATTCTCGATGAGGCGATTACCGAGGCTGTGCGTCTGTCGCATCGATACATCACTGGGCGCCAATTGCCCGATAAAGCCATCGGCGTGCTCGATACCGCGTGCGCGAAAGTCGCGCTCGCGCATGGTTCGACGCCTGCCGCGATCGATGATGCGCGCAAGCGCATCGAACGCATCGATGCGGAGATCGCGGCGCTCGAACGGGAGCTGACCAGCGGATCGGCCGGGGCAGGGCACGACGAACGCCTTGCCCAGTTGCGCACTTCGCGTACAACCGAAGTCGAAGCGCTCGCGGCCGACGAAGCGCGGTACGAGCAGGAGCGATCACGGGTTACGCGGATCAACGAATTGCGTGCGCAGCTCGAGGCGGCGAACGTCGGCGAGGCCGATGCCGCGCGCGCCGCGTTGGCCGAAGAGATCTCTGCGTTGCAGGCGCTGCAGCAATCGCGGCCGATGGTGCCGTTGCAGGTCGATGGCCACGTCGTTGCGGAAATCGTGGCCTCGTGGACAGGCATTCCACTGGGTCGCATGGTGAAAGACGAGATTCGCACGGTGCTCGGCCTCAAGGATTTGCTTGCGGCTCGCGTAATCGGACAGGACCATGCGCTCGATGCGATTGCACAACGCGTGCGCACGGCCAGCGCGAATCTGGAAGATCCGAACAAGCCGCGCGGCGTGTTTCTCTTCGTCGGACCTTCCGGTGTGGGCAAGACCGAGACGGCGCTTGCGCTTGCCGACATTCTTTACGGCGGCGAGCGAAAGCTCATCACCATCAACATGAGCGAGTATCAGGAAGCGCACAGCGTCTCGGGGCTCAAGGGCTCGCCGCCCGGCTATGTCGGTTATGGCGAGGGCGGCGTGCTGACCGAAGCGGTGCGGCGCAATCCCTATTCCGTCGTGCTGCTCGATGAAATCGAAAAGGCGCATCCCGACGTGCTCGAAATGTTCTTTCAGGTCTTCGACAAGGGAACGCTCGACGATGCGGAGGGGCGCGAGATCGACTTCCGCCATGCGCTCATCATCTTGACGTCGAACGTCGGATCGTCCGCGGTGATGCAGGCGTGCCTGAACAAGCAGGATGAGAAGTTGCCGGATGCCGACGCGCTTGCCGAAACGTTGCGCCCGCAACTATACAAGACGTTCAAGCCTGCGTTTCTCGGGCGCGTCAAGGTGATTCCTTATTACCCGATTTCCGATGATGTTCTGGCGGAAATCATCGAATTGAAGCTCGCGCGTATTCGCGATCGGATTGCAGCCAATCACCGCGCACAGTTCTCGTGGGACGAATCGCTTGTCGAGGCGGTGCTGGCACGTTGTACCGAGGTCGATTCGGGCGCGCGCAACGTCGATCATATTTTGAACGGTTCGCTACTGCCCGAATTGGCGCAGCAGGTGCTTGGACGCGTGGCGGAAGGGGCGCGGATAGAGCGGATTGCCGTGCGTGCCGGTGAGGATGGCGAATTCGAATACAAGGTGGCATGACATGGCAATCGATCTTGCACCGCTCGTGGCGCCGTTGGAGGGTACATCGGCATGCGGCGACGACATGTTGTTTTCGAACGACTTCGATGAAATTCAGCATGCGCGCCGCTTCGACGATCCATCGCTCGATCAGGGCGAGTGGGTGACCGAGATCAAAGAGGCCAATTGGGGCCTCGTGATCGAACGGTGCGCCGAGCTGCTGAGCAAGCGGACGAAGGATTTGCGCGTTGCCGCGTGGTTGACCGAGGCGCTTGCGATCAAGCAAGGCATGTCGGGTTTGACGCAAGGCTATACGTTGTTGAGCGGGCTTTGTGCACAGTACTGGGACAGCGTGCACCCGCTGGCCGAGGGCGAGGACACCGAATATCGGCTTGGCAACGTGACATGGCTGGTGGGCCGGACGGCGCAACTGCTGCGCGAGATGCCGTTGGCGCAGGCGTCGAGCGGGAGCTTTACCGCGATCGACTGGGAAGTGGCATCGAATGTCGCGCAGGCGATCAAGCGCGACCCCGATCACGCCGACGAGATTGCGCGCGGCAAGCCATCGTTCGAGCAGATCGATGCGGCTAAACGCGCGACGCCGGTGCCGTTTTATCGGACGTTGCTGGCTGACCTGAAGGCGTTCGAAGCGGCGATGCTCGCGCTCGAAAAGGAACTCGACGAGCGTGCGGGGGAGGCAGCGCCGAGTTTTCGGCAAGTGAAGGACGCTTATGCTTTCGTCTATGGGCTGGCGGAGCGGTTTGCGCGCGATGTCGGCGTGAGTGCCGAGGCGCCTTCGGGCACCGCCGCTCAACCGCAACCGACGCAGACGATCGAGCGCGCCGAGCCGACATTCAAGACGCCGCTTTCGCAAGGAACGCCAATGGTTTCGACGCCGCAAGTCAGGCACGCGGGTGTGATTCAAAGTCGTGCGGATGCGGTGGCGCAATTGCGCGCCGTCGCTCAGTTTTTGCGGGCGACGGAACCGCATAGCCCGGCGGCTTATTTAGCCGATAAGGCAGCGGAATGGGCCGATATGCCGCTGCATCAATGGCTGGCTACCGTGGTGAAGGACGACGGGTCGCTCGCGCATTTGCGCGAGCTGTTGGGCGTGAAGCCGGACCCGCAATAAGGGCGGCGGGCGAGCCGATCATGGGACGGGTTTCCATACCTCGGTTACAAAGCCGCGCGCATCGACATGCCAGATCGTTTGAGCAGGCTCGGCTGCGTTGCCGCGGCAGTGCCACGCGTAGATGGAATCATGGCCGGCCGCTGCCGCTGGCACGGACTCATTCGGATTGTGTCGACAGAACTCTGTCGCTCCTTGGCTGACCCGCTTCGTGTTGGCTTTTCCGCATGGCAGGTTGGCCCCTTCGTCGCAGGCGAGCACTCGTCCATTCATGCAGCGTGACGTGACCTCCAGTTTGGCATCGTCGGGACTGTCGATCTTGAAGAGCTTTTGAACCTTCGGTATCAGCGAATCTGGGATGTCGCGCGGCGCGTCGTCGTTGCGCACGGTGCGGCAGTATTGCTGCGGCGTTTGCGTATCGGCTCGTGCTTGTAGGGGGCCAATGATGATGATTGCGGCCAGTAGCGTGCCGATGTTCCGCAAGCCTACGCTCTGGCTGATTGCGCTTCGAATGAGAGAGAAAAGGAGTTTCGTCGAGGCCTGTCGCGAATGTGTCATGGTTATGCCTATGCAGTCCGGTCTGTTTACAGGCGTACATGATGGCGTGCGTTGTGATTGGCGTGCATTGCGAGCTCGTAGAGATAGCGAGCCCTTCGGATATCGCGCTACGAGCCGCGAGCTGATTGAATTCGTGGATATCAGGTGAAATTCGCGAGAAAACTACTGGAGTCGATCAACCTCGATTTCCGCTCGGCGATACAGTTCCCTTTTCGATCGCATGCGAGTGGGGCATTGCCATGTCCAAGGTACTGAAAATCGGCGGCGGTATCGCGCTGGCGTTTGTCTTGATCATCGGCGGTCTGATGTCGCGCTTCGCGCAAGCGGGTGTGAGCGGCAGCGGCGACCCGGGCACCGAGCATGTCGAGAGCGCTCAACCGCTGCCTCCAAACGTTACGTTTGAACAGATAAAGGCATATTTGCGTCAGGCACCGCTCTATCAGCTTGCGCTTGCACAGCTCAAGCGCGGACAGGAGAGCGCGCCGGGCTATTGTCCGGGTATGAAGCTACGTTCGGTCAACTTATTGATCGCGCAGGGGCCGCAGGTGGATGGGAACGGGCAGATCGTTGGGGGCGCGTTCCGCGAGAGCTGGATGGGGCTGAATTGCGGCGACGCGCATCCGCGTTTGAATGTTTGGACTGTCGTGCAGGCGAATCGATCGCCTAACGTGTTCTTGAGCTATAACGGTACGTCGATTGCGGACCCCCGGTTGCAGCGAGACGGATATCCGATGGCAATGGCGAGCGCCAACCATCGTGTGCCGAATTGTGCCCGTATGGAAGTGGCCGATACGCACTTCGACACGTATGAAGGGGTGCCGGTGCCAACATCGGGCGGGCGGAAAGTGCGCCCGTGGCGCGAGGCGTGGTTGATGGTGGGATGCCAGCATGCGGTGAAGGTGGTGATGCACTTCATACCCGATAGCACGGGGACGAGCGCTGCCTCGCATTCGGAGGAGAGCGTTTTGTTGCAGTGAGGGAATGTCCGTGACGGGGGGCGCCGGCGGATTGGATGACACCGGCTTATACTGGGGGCATTACTTTCTCGGGTAGGGCTGTGCCTCAGCGTTCTCGGAAGGACTCCTCAAGCGACGATCCTCGTCCGACGCCGCCCACGCGGCCCGAGCCGGACGAGTGCTGTCACAGCGGGTGTTCGCCTTGCGTGTTCGACCTTTATGAAGAGGCGCTCGAGCGGTATGAGGCGGCGCTTGCGGCGTGGAACGCACGTCATGTCGGGGGTGGGGATAGCTAGATCGACGACGAAGCTCCAACGCATCGCGCCATCACTTCCCGACACGAAACTCGATCCGCCGATTCCGTGCACGCCCGTCGCTGGTGTCGTTCGACGCGATGGGCTGATCGGGCCCGACGCCCATCGTCGTCATCGATTGCGGCGCGATGCCCTTGGTCACGAGATATCCCTTCACCGCATCCGCGCGTGCCTGACTCAGCGCGATATTCGATGCGCGATTACCCGAGTTGTCCGTGTGCCCGATGATTTCGACGGTCTTCCCCGCCATCTTCGCGAGCGCGGCGCCCATCTGATCGAGAATCAGACGCCCCTGCGGCGTCAGCATCGCGCTGCCGGTCTCGAATTCGATCGTGCGGTTCGCCAGCGTGCTGTCGAGCACACCTTGCTCGGAAGCGCTGACGCGCAATCCGTTCTTGATCGTGTAAGTGGGATTGAGCGCATTGGCCATATCGCTGGCGATTTGCTGGCGCTGTGCCTCGTTGCCCACCTCGCCCTTCACGTCGATCTGCGTGCCGTCGATCTTCAACTGACCTTTACTGATCTGCTTCAATTGCGGCCCAATGAGCTTTTGAACATTGGCAGCCCAATTCGGCGGCGTATCGACATTGCCCACTTCGATCTGGTCGACGACGTTCGCCGCGCCATAGGTATCCCGCAAGCGCTGCAGTACGGCGGCACGTGTCGATTCGTCAGGCACCTTCCCGCTTGCGACGACCTGTCCGGGCGTCGCATTCACGGGTGGCGGAACGCGCGTTACCGTGTTGGTCGCCGCAGGCTGCGCACCCTGACCCGACGATTGACTCGGCGCTATCGGAGTGGTGCGAATGCTGATACCGCTGTTATCGACAGGGGAGACATTGGCCGGCCCAGCGGCATCGGCGAATGCGGTACCTGCTGTCAAACTGCCCGCCAAGGCAAATGCGGCAAAGGCTGCCGCGCGCATGAACAAAGTCGGAGAAATTGCAAACATCGCCTTACGCCCCGATGAACGCTTCGCGGAACGTATCGATGGCGATACGCAACGAGAGCTGAGGTTGCTCGAGATAGCTGACGAGCTTGCTGATGCCCGGTTCGTTTTGCGCGTGTTCGTCGACCCACTCGGGATCGTCAATATCGATGTTCTGCGCTGCATAAGCCTGCGGATCGATGACGCTGTGAAGCGTTTTCGCGGACGCACCGTTAAAGCCAATGACAAGGCGCTCGCGCTCGGCAATCGTGCCGATAAAAATCGCAACCTCGAAATCCGCTTGCGAAAGAAAGGGCGCAACGAGTTCGAGCCAGAAAGCCGCCACGAGGCTGCGATAGAACGTATCGTTCGGCAGCGGCAAAGTAAGCCCTCGCTCGAGATGCCGCGACTTGCTTTGCATCACGGGCTTGAGCAGCGAGCCGAGCGCGAGCATGGCGCCGCGCAATCGCACGGGATGGCCGCTCGCGAGCAGCATCTGCTCGAGCCCGGCCAACGTCTGATGTTCGACAAAATCGGCAAACGTGCCGTCATGCGAGGTCGACTGGCCCGCGTCGATCGAGACTTGCGTATCGCCCAGTGCCTGCAGCGCGGCGCTGGGTTCGGCGCAATCGTACAGTTCGCGCATCTGCACCGCCGCACGTGACCACAGCCGTGCAAACGCGAGCGGGCTACGTGCGAGAAAGGCGAGGGGCCGCTCGACTTCGAGCGCGGTGGCGGCAAGCAGCGGAAAGCGCCGCGATGAGACGTCGTGGCTGGCCATCATGTGACCCGCGATCGCGAGCTTGCTTTGCGAACCGAGGAACGCGAAGTTCATCGGTTTGGCATTTTCGTAGACAAGCTTCCAACGCGGATCTTCCGCGAGCAGCTCCATCGCCTGCGCGATCCAGCGATCGAGCGTTTGCAGCAATTGCGGATTGTTCGTGCTCTTTACGAAATCGCCGCGCGAAGGAATCTTGCCGAAATAGGCCAATTGCGCTTGGACCGATTGCGTCATTGGGCGGCTCCCGGGTTCGTGGCCGCGGCATGAGCGGCGGCCGGGTTAGTCGATACGGTGGGCGAAGAATTGCTGTTCGGCGTCGCACCGGAAGTAGCGGAGAGCGAGGCCGTTGCCGTTGCCGTTGCCGTTTCAGAGGCTGCAGCCGTTGCCGGCGTCGAGCCGCTTGCCGCCGCGGCATTCGCGCGGGCCGCGGCCACGTCGACGACGCTGACGGGCAGCCGCGTGCCGCGCAGGCTCTGTTGCTGAGGCGCATCTCCGCTGCCGGCCTGCGGCTGCGACGTGCTGACGATCCGCATGCTGAACGCGACGGTCACGTCGCCTTGTGTCCACGAGAGGTCGAACGTGCCGTCGGCATTGCGTTTGCGTTGCGCCGAATTGATGAGCTTCTCGAGGCCGTAACGTCCGGGCTCGTTGACGAGCTGAATCGTCCGGCCATCGAACGTCGTGGCGGTCAATGTGGCACCGGCCGCGCCTTGTGGGTTGGGCCAAACGAAGTTGGCCCATTGCGCCGGCGTATTGCGATAACGCAGTTGTTGCCCATCGATCGTCAGCGTGTATTCGGTCGTCTTCGCACCGGGCTGCGGCAGGATCTGGAATACGGTCTGCGGCTCGGCCGCGGCCTGCGAGCCGCCTGCTGCCGCGCCCGAGAGCGGTGCGACCCAGCGCGCGAATCCGCTCGAGAAGTCGGGCGTGAACGCGATGCCCATACCGCCCCACGTACGCGGGCTCAGCGTGTCGCCACGCCTGACCGCCAGCGGCCCCAGTGTGGTCCCGACAAATTTGGAGACGGCGCCCTCGGGGCCGAACACCTGCGCGATTTCGCCGGCGCCGGCCTCGACCTTCGCATTCGCCGTGAACGGGTACTTGTTCGCAAGCGATGTCTGGAAGGGCTGAAGCACCTGCGCACTCCAGACCTTGTTCACTTCATCGCCGGCGGGGCCGATCACGACGGCGAACGCTTGCATCAGCGGCCGCACGAGCAGCGGACGCAGCGCCTTGCGTTGATCGTCGGTCAGGCCCGTAAGCATCTGTTCGTCGACGAACTTGAGCGAATCGGCAAGCTCCGAACCATTACCCTCCAGCGTTTGCTGCATGAGCTCGCGCGCGCCGGGGCCCGGGTCGCCCTGATTCTTGAGCAGGTTAAAGCGCGTGCGGACCTTCGATAGCGTCTCCATATAGCCGCGAAGCAGCGAGTTGTCGCCCTGCTTGGCGACGATACGCGCAAGACCGGTAAACGCTGCGCCCACCGGGCCCATCGTCGGCGCGAGCGCATTCGGATCGATATCGATGCCAACGTTTTGCGCAGCCTGCTCGCGCGACGAGAACATCCGCTTGAACCAGCCGCTCACGCCTTTTTGCGCGCGCTGCAGCGTGGTGGAGGCGAGCGCTGGATTGTCCCAGGCGGTCTGATCGTATGCGGTCTCGAAGATCTTGCGGATTGGGGAATCCTGCGGATCGCCGAGTCGGTTCATGGAAGCGACAGCCTGCTCGAAGCTGCCGAAGTCCTGAATGGCAATGCCCTGCATGAAGCGCTGCCAATGCTGCGCATAGTCGGCCTTGTACATGCCGACGAGCGCTTTCTGGATCTGTTCGGGACTGCCCTCGAGCGTGAGGTCGTCCTGCGAAGCGGTGTTGAGCACCCAGTCCTTCGCTTGCAGTTCCTTCGTCGCCGCATCGCGAATGGCCGGCTGCACATACTGGAACCACGCATCGCGCGTGAACGTACCCGGAATCGCGTAGCTGCCGGCAATGAGGCTGGCGTTGTTGTCGCCGACGATGCGCGCGACCGTCATCGGCGCGAAACGTGTGGAGGCGCGCGCCTTGATTTCCTCGTATACGCGCTGACGCGCAGGCATACCGCGCACGACATGACGCAGGTTTTCGCGGGTCTGATCGACGAGCGAAAGATTGGCGTCGATCATCGGCCAATCGTCATCGGATACACGCGAGAGATAGAACGTGATCATGCGTTCGGCGCTCTTGATCATGTCGCCGCGCTGCATGTTGCCGCGATTCGTTTCGAGCCAGCCGCGCCAGAAACGCGCTAGCTGGTCGGTCAAATGCGCCGCCTCGACGTGGCGTTTGTCCGACAGCATGAGGTAGGTCTTCAGCGCGTTGTAGGCATCTTCGACGTTGGTCGGCGATGCGTCGCTGTAAAGCCCCCCTTGAGCGTTTTGCTGATTCAATGCGGACGCTCCGCTGCGCGCGGAGACAGGCACGGCACCTGATTCAGGCGGACGCGTGAGCGGTGTCAACTGATCGGGATGCGCATTGACGTCGCGCAGGAACGATGCGAGGTTTTGCGAGACTGGATCGAGCATCAGTTGTTTGACGCCGCGGTAATACTCCGCCAGCAAGCGCTGTTCGATGCGATCGCCCTGGTAGAGGCCGAGCGAAACGGATATCGGCCGGTCGCGACGGAATTGCTCGAGCTGATCGATGCGGTCTTCGAGAATGTCCATCGCCTGCAGGCGCGATTGCAGGTCGTTATGGCCTTGCTGAATGCGAACGACATTATCGAGATCGGCTTGGACATTCGCGACGAGCTGCTGGTTGCCGATGGTGGACCACGTCCATCCGCCCAACGCAAGTGCGAGCACGGCAACGAAGGCGAAGAACGTGCCGTAGCGCAGCCGCGTCTTGGCCGGACTCGCGAACTGCCGCACGGTCTGACGATCGGCGAAAATCACCTTCGAAAACAGATCGCGCAGGAAAAAGCCGTTTTGCGACGAGGCTGCCTGCGGCGCGGGCAAATCCTCGGTCGAAAGGCCGAAGCGCGTGCCGATGCGCAGCGCCGCCGCGCTGTTCGCCTGGCCTTCCTGCAGCGCGCTCGTGAAGTAGAACCCGCGCAGGATCGGTTTGTATTGGAACGGATTGTTTTCGAAGAGCGTTGCGAGAAACACGCGCAGCGCGGGCTTGATGGCGAGAAATTCGAGCGGGAAGCTCAGTTGTCCGGGCGAAAGCTTGTTGCCTCGATTGATCGACATCTGAGCGATGCTGATTTCCTTCAAGCCTTCATAGAGCTCCTCGAAACGCTCATCGAACAGCGCGACCACATCGCGCCTTTCGTCGGGTTCGTAGGGCAGGGTGGCGCCCCAGACGCGTTCGTATTCGTGCCGCTCGCCGCCGCCGAAGAATTCGGAAAAGCCCGTGATCAGATCGGCCTTCGTGAACATGACATAGACCGGGGCGAAGACCTCCAACTTCTCGGTCAATTCCTGCACGCGCTGACGCAAGCTGCGGGCAAGATTGATCGTGGCATCGGGGCGGCTCGACGTCAGCTCCGCAATGCTTGCGGTGACGATGATCCCGTTGATGGGTGCCTTCGGCCGATAGCGCTTGAGCAAGCCCAGGAAGCCGAGCCATTCGGTGCGGTCTTCCTCGTGTACCGAATAGCGGCCTGCCGTATCGAGCAGGATGCCCTCGGTGGTGAAGAACCAATCGCAGTTGCGCGTGCCGCCAATCCCGTGAATGACCGCATCGTTTTTATCGGCGAACGGAAACTGGAGCCCTGAGTTCAGCACGGCGCTGCTCTTGCCCGCCGCGGGGTTACCGATCACGATGTACCACGGCAGCTCGTAAAGCGCGGAGCCGCCCGATATCTGTCCGATCTTCGAGGTCTTGATGGTGCGCACAGCATCGACGAGCCGTGTGCGCAGCACATCGAGTTCGGCTTGTTTGGCAGGAGGCTGGACCGTCGCTGCCTTTTCGGCCCCGGCCTGCTGTTCGAGCATCTCGCCGAGCTTGCTGTTCGCTCGCCGTGCGGCCCAGCGCCGCCACAGCCAGACGACGAACATGAGAACGAGCAACGCGGCGAACGCAACGCTTGGCCAGACGAGCGGGGTGTCGAACCAGAGCGCTCCTCCGAAGAGGATTGCCGCGACGACGACAAGGCCGATGAAGGTCATCGTGCGTTTATGGGTGAGCGCATTGAGCAAGCGTTGCATAAGACGTTCTTCTATATGAATTGCGCGACCGCAGCGCGGCAAGAGCAGCTTTTGATTCGATTACTGGGCGGAGAGGGAAAGCGCGGCCGAGCGCTTCATCACGAATCCGGGCTTGTGGTATTCGACGTGCCCGAGATCCATCAATTTCCATCGCCCGCCCCAGGTCAAGCCGACTTGTTCGGCTGTTTGCCCGTACAGCTGATAACCGTGCATGGCCCACGGATCTTTTTCTGAAATGACGAGCTTGCCGTCTCGCAAAAAGGCGTTATCGGCAGCAAGGCCGTATTGGTGATAGCTCTGATATGCGGCAGCATTTGTGACACCCCCCAGCTGCGCCAGCCGGTTTTGTCGTTCCGGGCTTCGGTAACCTTCGAGCAAAGCCATTTCATAGCCGTACTGCTCGCGCATGATTTTGTACACGAGCAACAGCCGCGTTCTAAAGTCCGTATCCAGCGCATTCCAATCGCGACTCGCGTCGCGTAATGCTGGACGGACCTGTTCGACTTCCTGCGTCGCGAAAACCTCCGGCGGCAAAGGTGGCGGTGGAACGAGCTGTTCACCATGCAGCAAAGCGGCGATTTTCTCGTCCGGCGCCCGCGTTTCGCCGTCATACTGAAATAACAGCTTGCCGCGTAGTGCAATTGCAACCAGTGGAGGCGCGGCAAGGATACCTGTCGTAATGAAAATCATCAAGCGACGCCGAATCAGTATTTTTTTCGTATTTGTGATTGCCGATTGCGAAATTTTTACTGATTTACTTATCTGGCCGCGCGCTTGCGTCATGCGAAGCGATGCGCGGCGCCCCACGCGCCGCTGTATATGTAGCGCCGCATTGATTAACGCCGCGCGCGCCTGCGGCAACAGCAGTACGGCGGCCAGCGTGACAGCGACAGTGAAATAGGCAGTAAGCGCAACGGCAATCAAGTTCGGCCCCGTAGCTGGGAAATAAATTGTCTTTTGTAATGCTTGATCTTAGAATCTGGCCTGCTGCAAGGGAGGCCGGATTACATTATCGCGGCGAATTAAACCCAAATTCAATGAGACAGTGAATGAGTGCGCCGGACAGTCCCAGTTCCAAAGCGCGGCCGAGTCTGCTTTCCGAGACGGCCAAGGGTGCCGCTGACAGCGATTCGCGGATTCTCGCGAATCTGGAAGGCCGTGTCGCCGCGCAGCCGAATTCGACGCGCCGCTCTAAAAAACCCTGGATTGTCGTCGCAACCGCGGCCTTGGGCTTAGGTGCATTCGGCGCCTGGCAATGGCAGCGCATGTCCGGGGACGATGGGCAGATCAACGTCAAAATGGCGGCAGCCGCTCCCTCACTCAACGACGCTCAGAAGGCAGCGGCAGCGCCCGCAGCCAGCGCGACGGCTACAACCGTTGTTGCAGGGGCGTCCGGCGCCGCTGCCGAAACGCTCAAGGCCGCGGCATCCTCGCCGCAGCCGGCTGTCATCGTTGCCGATACGGCCGCCGACGAACGCTCGGCTTCGACACCCGTGGGCGCGCTAGCGTCGGCAGTAACGTCCGCCCCCGCCGCTGGCGCTGCAACTGCCGCGAGCGCGTCCGACAGCGAGCGTCTTTCGCGCGCGTTGACCGAAGGCACGCCGGCCTCGGGCAGCGTGGCCGCACCGGCCGCACATACGAAGAGTACCGTTGCGGCGCATCAGTCGACGAAGACGACGTCGCGCAACGTTCACGAAACGGACAAGAAGCATCAAGCGCAACGCGTCGCATCGGCACATCAGCGCAAGGATGCGAACGCAGGCGCGAAAAAGACCGACCAGGACGTCGATCTGCTCACCGCGCTCGTGGCGCGCACGAAACCGTACGATGCCAATCACGGCAAGACATCGGCGAAGACGGCGACGCAGGCTGGACAGAAGACGCAAACCGCGACGAGCGGCGTGCCGGGGTTGGCCGAACGCGTTGCCGAGTGTTCGACGCATGGTTTGATCGAGGGCCAGTTTTGCCGCTGGCATGTCTGCGCGGATCACTGGGGCAAAGATCCCGCTTGCCCATCGAGCACCTTCCAATCCGGCTCGAGCAATTAGCGTCGAGCGTCAGGCGCAGCCGTATCGATCCGCGATGACAGGGCAGGCTTCTTTTGGTAGCTTTCCCCTATGCGCGACGACAAAGTCCTTCCCGAATGGCTGTTCGTAACACCCGAGCCGCCTGCCGATCGGTGCTTCGAGCCGTTCCTTGCACACATCGAGCGTACATTGGGCGATGGCGTTTCGCTCGTTCAACTGCGCTCGAAGCAGTTGAGTGCGGAGTCGTTCGATGAATTGGCCGGCGAAGTTCTCGCGATGTGCCGCCGCCATGATGCACGACTCATTCTGAACGGGCCCACCGAGACGACTCGCATCGAAGCCGACGGCATCCATCTGAACAGCGAACGATTGATGCGCTCCACACGGCGGGCGACATCCGGATCGAGCTGGATCAGCGCCGCCTGCCATACCCGAGCGCAATTGCGCCATGCGCAGGCGATCGGAGTCGATTTCGTCACGCTTTCTCCTGTCCTCCCGACCCCCTCTCATCCCGGTGCGCCGACGCTCGGATGGCGGCGCTTCGCCGAACTTGTCGCCAGCGTGCACCTGCCGGTCTATGCGCTGGGCGGCATGACGCGGACCGACTGCCGGCTGGCACGCGCGTTCGGCGCACAGGGTATCGCCGGTATTTCCGCGTTCTGGTAGCGCCGCTTCCCTTCCTGTTCCCTTCCAGTGTTACGAGCGTTTCGAGGCACGTCCGTTGCAACCCCAAGCGGAGCCTCGTACTCGATCGCCATCGCGATCGCTTTCGAATCAATCCAAGGGAGCTCACCATGGAACGCAAAACGCTCGAAGACCTGTTCGTTCACGATCTTTCGGATATTTACAGCGCGGAAAAACAATTGACACGCGCGCTTGGCAAACTGGCGCGTGCGGCGACCAACGAACAGTTGTCGCAGGCGTTCGAGACGCACCTGCAGGAAACCCACGGCCAGGTCGAACGCATCGACAAGGTCGTCGAGCTGTGCGGCATTCGTTTGAAGCGCATGAAGTGCGCGGCGATGGAGGGGCTCATCGAAGAAGGGCAGGAACTCATCGACGAGCTCGGCAAGGGGCCCGTCCTGGATGCCGGCCTGATCGGCGCCGCGCAGAAAGTCGAGCACTACGAGATCGCGGCGTACGGTACGCTTTGCGCCATCGGCAAGCAGCTCGGCTTCAACGATGCGGTGAAGCTGCTGCATCAAACGCTGGACGAAGAGAAGGCGACCGACCAGAAGCTCACGCAGTTTGCAGAAAAGATCGGTAATCCCGAGGCGAAAAAAAGCTGATGGTATGAGTCTCGCAAGTTCGATGCGTGGCGAGCGAACCGGGCCACTCCTTCGCCTGTCGCGCATCGCAGGAATCCCATCTATCTCCCACGGAGCAAGACGATGAATTCACCCGCAGTCGAATCGGCCGGCCGCATCGGCAAGTCCACCATCGTTTCGTTCAGCGATATGGCGGATCGAACCCTCGACGGCCTGCAACGCATGACTCAGCTCAATGTGCAGACGATCAGGACCACGCTCGCGGAACAGCAGGAAATTGCAGGCGAAGTGCTGTCGGCGCGCTCTCTCGACTGGATACTTACGCTGCCGTCCGCGCAGAGCCAGGCGGCCTTGAAAAAGGTACTGGCCTACTGGGGCCACGCAAGCAATATCGCGATCGAGACGGTGGCCGATAACGTGGAGTGTGGCTGGTCGAGTCTCAATGACTACTCGCGATGGGCCGTTTCATTGATCGACGATGCGTCCGAGCTCGCGCGAACGGGCGCCTACGCGTCCGCTTCGACGAGTCTCGTCATTGCCGATCCGGATGCGCAGTTGCCGGCCACGGTCGAATCGACCGTGGCGGCCAGTGCGAAAACCGGCGGCAAAGGGCGTTCGGCCAATCTCGTCGATAGCGAGGGCAAAAGCGTTTCCTCGACGAAGCAGTAGTGCAAGAGCCGCGTCCGGCGGCACGAGCCGAGCGTTCGTCGATGATTCCGCAAGCGACGGCTACCGCGCGGAATATGCCGCCGGATCAACGAGGGCCGGCTTTGCTCCGACGTTCAAACAACGAGAAAAGGCCCATTCCGGCGAGCATCGAGGCCACGAAAAGCAACGCCTTCGGTTGCCCGCTGGACGCGACGACCAGCGCTGGGCCAGGGCAGAATCCCGCAAGCGCCCACCCGATGCCGAAGGCGGCGCTGCCCGCGATGAGACGCAGGTCGATTCGCGTCGCGCTGGGCCATTGGATCGCGCCGCCGAGCAGGCTTCGATCGAGCCGCCGGGCAACGGCGAACGCGAGGCTCGCGACGGCGATGGCGCCCGCCATCACCAACGCGAGCGACGGGTCCCAGTTGCCGGCGAGGTCGAGAAAGCCGATTACTTTGCGCGGGTTCGCCATGCCCGAAACAATGAGCCCGATGCCAAACACGAGGCCTGCCAGCAGTGCGTTGATGTACCGCATATCAGAGCAAATGACGTACGACGAAAACAGTGAGGAATCCGAACGACATGAAGGTGGCGGTGGCGGCGATCGAGCGCGGTGACGCGCGGGAAATACCGCATACACCATGGCCGCTCGTGCATCCGGAGGCATAGCGTGTGCCGAGACCGACGAGCACGCCCGCGGCGACGACCGTATAGGCCGACGCATCGACGGTGACGGGCGGCAACGTTGCAAAAAAACGCATGAGCCACGGCGCGATGAGCAATCCCGCAATGAAGGCAAGCGGCTCGGCGCGACCTTCGGCACGGGGTGCGATGAGACGCCCGAGCATGCCGCTGATACCCGCAATGCGCCCGTTGCCGAGCAGATAGAGCGCCGCCGAAATGCCGATGAGCACGCCCCCGGCAAGTGCGAGCCACGGCGCGAAATGAACGAAGTCGATAGTCATTTCCCGCGCCGCCTGGCTTTACCGCAATAAAGACTCGAGAGCGTCAGCATGATCGTAAAAACTTCGTTGCTAGCGAGGCTGTAGTACATATACTTGCCTTCACGCCGGGCGCTGACGAGACCTTCTTCGCGCAGCACACCGAGGTGCTGGGACAGGCTGGGCTGCCGAATGCCAACCTGCGCTTCGAGCTCGCCGACGTTATGCTCGCCCTCGATGAGCTGACAAAGCAGCAGCAAGCGATCTTCGTGCGCCATCGCTTTGAGCAGCGTGCAGCATTGCGTTGCGGATTCGCGCAGACCGGCGAGCGACTCGGGTGAGGGCGGAGTATTCATTGCTATGCGGAGATGCAGTCGGCGCGGCGTCAACAATATATTGACGGACATTATATTGCTATATATATTGATGCGCAACGATTCTAGAACGAACTGGAGCTTGCCATGCGGCCCCTCGTCGAACCTTTTTTCGATTCGGCCACGTCCACATTCAGCTATGTCGTTCATGCGGGCGATGGAACCGATTGCGCGATCGTCGACTCGGTTCTCGACTACGATCCGAAATCGGGCCGTACCTCGCGAGCATCGGCGGACCGCATCATCCGCTTCGTGCGCGAGCATCGTCTGCGCGTGCAGTGGCTGCTCGAAACGCATGCTCACGCCGATCATCTATCGGCGGCGCAGTATCTCAAAGCGGAGTTGGGCGGCAAGATAGCGATCGGCGAAGCCATTCAGGTCGTTCAGCGTACGTTCAAAGATATCTTCAACCTCGGAGGCGACGTACCTGCGGACGGTACGCAGTTCGATTACCTTTTCGGCGCGGACGAGAAGTTCGAAATTGGCGCGCTGAGCGCGCGCGCGATGCATGTGCCGGGTCATACCCCGGCCGATATCGCGTACGAGGTAGGCGATGCGGTGTTCGTCGGGGACACGCTTTTCATGCCGGACGTGGGCTCGGCCCGTTGCGACTTTCCCGGTGGGAACGCGCACACGCTGTATCGGTCCGTGCGCAGACTTTTGTCGTTGCCGCCCGAAACGCGCCTCTTCATGTGTCATGACTACCCGACCGATTCGCGCGAGCCGTGCTGTCAGACCACGGTTGCCGAAGAGCGCAGCGCCAACGTGCATCTGCACGACGGCATTACCGAGGAAGCGTTTGTCGAGATGCGCACGCGCCGCGACAGCACGCTCGGTATGCCCACGCTGATTCTGCCGTCCGTGCAGGTCAACATCCGGGCGGGCGCCATGCCCGCGCCGGAATCGAACGGCGTTCGTTATCTGAAGATTCCGCTCGACGCGCTTTGACGCTTTGACGTTGCGCGCTTCAAGCCACCGATGCGCGATCGCGTGCGCCGTGTTGCTCGGGCTCGGGAATCGCCTCGATGCGGCCCATGACGAACACGAACGAGAAGATGCCGATGGCGAGAATCACGCCCGCGATCATGAACGCATTGGTGAAGGAGTTCGTCGAGCCGACGATGTAGCCGGTGACGATCGGCGCGGCCACACCCATCAGATTATTGACGAAGTTCATGATGCCGCCGATGGTGCCGACGCCGCCTTTTGGTGCAATCAGCGACGGCAGCGACCAACCGACAGGCGCCGCCGATGCAAGGCCGCCAAGCGCGATCGAGATCCAGAAGATCGCCCAGCCCGGGTTCGTCGTCTGCGTGGCACCCAGGACGGCGAGGCCGAACAGCATGCCGACCACGAGCACGCCTTTGCGCACGCGCGTTTCGTCGTGGCCGCGACGAATCAGATGATCAATGAGCCAGCCGCCGACCACGAGATCCGTGGCG
The DNA here is from genome assembly GCA_966421005.1 of uncultured Paraburkholderia sp. Classification (GTDB taxonomy): domain Bacteria; phylum Pseudomonadota; class Gammaproteobacteria; order Burkholderiales; family Burkholderiaceae; genus Trinickia. The sequence goes on along the minus strand of CBJLAJ010000054.1, from coordinate 6,070 downwards.
GTGGCGACTGCCCACGGAATCGCGGCATATTCGGCCGACGTCAGGATGTTCATGTGCATCGTGTGCACGAGATAACCGGGCAGCCAGGTCAGGAACAGGTAAAACGAATAGCCGTAAGCGGCAAAGCCGATCGTCAGGCCCCAGACCTTCGACTTCTTCAGCAGGTAGCCGAGCATGCCGAACACGCTTGCGCTCGTCGTACCCTCGGGCGTCGCGCCGCCTTTGCGGATGTAGTCGAGTTCCGCCGCGCTGACCTTGCGGTCCTTGCTCGGGTCGCGGTAGATCAGGAAGAAGGCCAGGAAATAAGCGAGGCTCAGCAATGCCGTGACACCGAAGCCCCAGCGCCAGCCCAGGCGCACGACAACGAAAGCGACGAGCGGCACGCCGATGACATTCGAAAATTTTGCGGCCGCGTCGAAGATTGCCGTGGCGAGTGCGCGTTCGCTGCGCGGAAACCAGTAGCCCGTCGCTTTCGAACTCACCGGAAAGCCGGGCGCCTCGGCAACGCCGAGCATCGCACGCGCGGCGAAGATCCCGCCGAAACCGCCGGCAAATGCCGTGACGGCGGAAGCCAGTCCCCACAGGAACGCACCCCAGCGGCCGACACGCGTGACGCCGAACCGATCGAGCACAATGCCAGCCGGCACCTGTAACAACGCATACGGCCAGAAGAATGCGCTGAACAGCAGCCCCATCTCCGCCGGCGTGAGGTTGAACGCCTCTTTCAGCTGTGGGGCCGCGACCGACAAATTGATACGATCGAAATAATTGATCAGTACGCCAATGCCGAGCAGGACGCCGATTACCCAGCGCCGCTTGGTCATTTGATTGGTTGCCGTTGTGGTCACTTCCTGTCTCCCGAAAACTCCGGGACTAACCCCGGAATCGATTGCTGTGGTGTCCTCGTGCGAGGTATCGGTGCGCTCCCGGCACTTCATTGGGATAGCGCTATCTTTGCTGCTGCAAAAATGCCGGTTGCGCGGCCGCATTGCCGCACCAATGGGCGGCGCGCTCGACGATCTCGTCGACTGGAGCGGTGGCTGCGAGCGTGAGCGTGGGCTGTTCGTCGACCGGTTGCTCGAGATCGGCAAACTGGCTGTCCACTAGCGAGGTCGGCATGAAATGCCCGGCGCGCGATGCAATGCGAGTAAGCGCTTGCTGTCTGGGAATATCGAGGAAGACGAATCCGAGCGCGGGGACGGCCTGGCGCAACCGTTCGCGATAGCGACGCTTCAACGCCGAGCAGGCAAGCACAGGGCGCTGGCCGAGTGCCGCGACGCGCAGCAGTTCAGTTGCGAGACTGTCGAGCCAGCCTGTGCGGTCCGCGTCGTCGAGCGCGACGCCGCGCGACATCTTCTCGACATTCGCAGCCGGGTGAAACGCATCGCCTTCGATATAGTGGCCACCGATACGCTCGGCGAGCGCTTTGGCAACACTGGTCTTGCCGCAGCCCGCCACGCCCATGACGACGACGGCTGGAATCGCCGTATTCATCGATTTATCCTCCTCCTGCGTGAGATAGCGCTGTCTTTTGCGCGCCAAAAACAAGGCCCCGGAGGGCCATTCAATTGGAGGTCTGCGCATGCGGCAAGCCGGCCGCCGGTGCTTCCAGCCATTATTGCTTTGCCGTTGTCCAGACGCGAAGACAGCGCTATCCTAGCCGAACCATGACGACTTCAACACCCAGGAAAACCCGGGCCACGGGCAGGCCGACCCTCGAAGAGGTCGCACAACGCGCCGGGGTGAGCACCATTACCGCATCGCGTGCACTGCGAGGGCTTGCTTCTGTCGGCCCGGAATACGTGGCGCGCGTGCAGGCGGCGGCGCGCGAACTGAATTACGTCGCCAATTCGGCGGCGCGCGCGCTTGCATCCGCCCGCAGCCATGACGTGACTGTGTTGATTCCGTCGCTGTCCAATAACGTCTTCACCGATGCCCTGGAAGCGATCCATGCCGTATTGCGGCCGCGCGGCTTCGAGATGCTGATCGGTAACTCGCATTATTCGCGCGACGCGGAAGAGGACTTGTTGCGGCACTATCTGGCATCGCCGCCGAGCGGGATGATCGTGACCGGGTTCGATCGCACGGAGACAGCGCGACGGCTCATCGACGAGAGCGGCGTGCCCTGCGTCTACATGATGGAGCTTGCCTCGGCGAACGGCGTTTATTGCGTCGGTTTCTCGCAAACGAAAGCGGGTGAAGCGGTGGCGGAGCATCTGATCGCGCGCGGTTGCAAACGCAATGCGTTCGTTGCCGCGCAGCTCGATTTACGGATGATGCAGCGTGGCGAAGGTTTCCGAAGCGTTTTGCAGCGGCGTGGCATTTATGACGCCGATCTCGAAGTCATGACGCCTGCGCCGTCTTCGGTCAGGTTGGGCGGGGAGCTCTTTTTGCAGTTGATGAAGCGGCGCCCGGACGTCGATGGGATTTTCTTCGGTAACGACGACCTTGCACAAGGCGCGCTTTACGAGGCGTGCCGGCAAGGGATGCGCGTACCCGATCAGGTAGCGATTGTCGGTTTCAACGATCTCGCGGGCTCCGCCGATTCGGTCCCGCGCCTGACGACGGTGCGCACGCCGCGGGCGGAAATGGGCCGGATTGCGGCGCAGCTGCTGCTGGCTCTCATCGATAACGAACGCATCGCGCGTCCGGCCGTCGATCTCGGGTTCGAGCTGATCGTGCGTGAAAGCGCTTGAAAGTGCTTGAAAGTGCGCCAGTCCATGACGCTGTAATCTCATGACACCGCGAGCGGCGTGCGGCGACGGTCAGTTCCTATCGAATGCACGCCGCCAGCGGTATCAGCTTCGGCAGCCCGCGGCTACGGCGGTCATGGTTCGTGGCCGCTCGGAACGCAGGAGCAAAAGCGGAAAAGCGATACAGCCCAGCGCGGCAACGCCCGCAACGAACAGCGCCAGCGCGAGGACTGTGCCGGGCAGCGCCGCTATCGCGTAGATGGCAAGCGAGCCGGCCGTCAGGTGCATGGCGCCCATCAATCCCGATGCCGCGCCCGCATTGGAGGGGAAGCTTGTCACACCGCCCGCGAACGAGAGCGGAATAAGAAAGCCATTCGCGAGCGTGATGATCGAGATGGCAAGAATCATCGGCAACGGTGTCTTCACGCCATGCAGCCCGAGTCCGATGAGCGCCAGCGCGCCCAGTGCAAACAGCAGGTAGCCGACGCTGAGCAGACGGTTGAGCGCATGGCGCCTCGCGAAATGCCGCGAAACCAGATTGCCGGCGATATAAGTCACCGAAAGGCTGATGTAGCAATAGCTGATGGCTTTTGCGTCGAGTCCCATGGCTTCGAGAATGACCGGCGAGGCAGCGAGATAGCCCAGATAGCCGGCATAGCCTACGCAAAGATTCACGGCATAGGACCAAAAGCGCGGTTGCGCGAGCAGCATCGGATAGCTCGCGAACGTACGCGATACGGAGCGTTGACGGCTCGACTTCGGCGCTGTCTCGGGGATGTGGACCGCCAGTAGAAGAAGCGCCGCGAGGCCGAGTGCCGCCGTGAAGAAAAACGGCGCGCGCCACGAGATATAAGTCGTCAGATAGCCGCCGACGAGCGGGGCCAGAGCCGGCGAAGCACCGACGATCGGCATGATCGTCGTGAAGGTATGCGCGGCGGTCTTCGTATCGAAGATGTCGCTGACGATCGCGCGGCCGATGACCATGCCCGCGCCGGCCCCAAGCGCCTGTGCGATTCGAGCGGCACCGAACGTCGTCACGTCGGGTGCGAATGCGCAGCCGATCGAGGCGATCGTATAGAGCAACATGCCGCCCATGACGAGACGGCGGCGTCCGAATGCGTCGGAGAGCGGCCCATACACCGCCTGCGCGATCGCAAGACCGATGACATAGACGCTGAAGGTGTGTTGCAAGGCGGCGATCGGCGTGCCGAACTCGCGGGCGGCGAGTGGCATGCCCGGAAGATTGATGTCGGACGCGACGAGGCCGCTGGCGCTGAGCAGGACAAGTGTCGCCAGCAGTACGCCGTATGCGACGGTGGGTCTTGGGCGTTCCATGTGAGTCACTCTCGATGTGGGTAGTCATCAGGTTGCCGGGTGCGCTTGCGCGGACCGTTTCGGGCCGGTGGGCGTCACTACAACCACAGGGTTATCGAGATGAGAGCTTAGGGCGGGGGATATAATGCTGTCCAAGACTTAATTTGTCACAGTTGATGCTCTAATGGTCTCAAGTGGGGTTCGACATGGAACTGCAGCAGCTTCGTTATTTCGTAGCCGTCGCCGAGACCGAGCACGTCGCGCGGGCTGCCGAGCGGCTGCACATTTCTCAATCGCCGCTGAGCCGGCAGATCAGGCAGCTCGAGGAGGATCTCGGCTTGCAGCTGTTCGAGCGCATCAAGCAACGTGTTCGACTGACGCCTGCGGGCCGCGCGTTTCTCGACGAAGCGCGCGATTTGCTCGCGCAGGCCGGGCGGATCGAGGAGCGCGCGCGGCAGGTGGGCAAGGGGGAAATGTGTTCGCTTTCGATCGGCTACTGCGAAGGCGTCGTTCATAATGGGCGTCTGCCTGCCGCGTTGCGGCGCTTTCGCGCGCAGTATCCGCGCGTCGCCCTCAAGCTTGCCGCGATGCGCTCGGCCGAGCAGGCGGATGCACTCGAGCGCGCGTCGATCGATATTGCGCTTGCCTACAACGTACCCGCGCAGGCCAGTGCGTTTGACACCCGCCTGCTGTCGCGCGAACCGTTTGTCCTGGCGCTGGCGGACGACCACCCGCTGGCCGGCCGACGCGAGATTTTGCCCGTGGATTTGGACGGCATGCCGTGGATCGCGCTTCCCAAAGCGCTGAATCCCGCGGCGCGCGAGCGGTTTCTGACAGCGTGCGCTTCGAGCGGATTCCGGCCCGATATCCAATTCGAGGTGGCGCATGTCGCGACGACGCTCGGGCTCGTGAGCGCGGGGCTCGGCGCCGCGATCATGCAGGCGAGCATGCAGCGGATGAATCCGCCGGGCGTCGTTTTCAGATCGATGGAATGGTTGCCGCTTGCGGTCGAGATTCACGCGATGTGGCGCGCGAAGGCGCAGACGGTTGGCGCCAGGCGGTTTCTGGAGGTTTTGCAGGAGCTGGACGGGGCGCATCCGAATGCGGAAGGGAACAGCGCCGCGCTCAGCGCCGTATAGGGCGTTGCGCGATTGTTTGAGTTTGCCGAGCGGTCAATTCGTCACTGTCCGCTTTATCGGATCGGCCGGGAAGCTTAACTTGGCGGTGTTTTCTGTTCGTGCCGCAGTGTCGAAGCAGGGACTCGGCGTCGGGCATTGTTCATCGATCACGTACCGCAAAGGAAAGCACCATGAGCAAACTATCGGGCAAAGTAGCAATCGTCACTGGCGCATCGAAAGGTATCGGCGCCGGTATTGCCAAGGCGCTGGCCGCCGAAGGCGCATCGGTTGTCGTCAATTACGCGACGAGCCGCGCTGGCGCGGAGGCTGTTGTCGACGCAATCGCCTCGAAGGGTGGCAAAGCCGTCGCCGTGGGCGGCGATGTATCCAAGGCCGCGGAGGCGCAAGCTATCGTCGATGCCGCAATCGCTCAATTCGGCCGCCTCGATATTCTCGTCAACAATTCCGGTGTTTATGAATTCGCTCCGCTCGAAGCCATTACCGAAGAGCATTTTCATAAGCAATTCAATGTCAACGTGCTGGGACTGCTGCTGACGACACAAGCGGCGGCCAAGCATCTCGGCGACGGCGGCAGCATCATCAACATCAGCTCCGTCGTTACGCGGATCGTGCCGCCAGCAAGCGCGGTCTATAGCGGGACCAAGGGTGCGGTCGACGCGATCACCGGTGTGCTCGCGCGCGAACTGGGGCCGCGAAACATTCGTGTCAACTCGATCAATCCGGGTGTTGTCGCGACGGAGGGTACGCACACCGCCGGTGTGATCGGATCGGATATGGAAGCTCAGGCGGTCAGTCAGACGCCGCTGGGTCGCACGGGTCGGCCTGACGATATCGGTGCTGTCGCGGTGTTTCTCGCTTCGGACGATTCGCGCTGGATGACAGGCGAGCAGCTCGTAGCCGCGGGTGGGTTGCGGTAGGCGGGGG
>CBJLAJ010000053.1:0-30857 GCA_966421005.1 uncultured Paraburkholderia sp. | reverse complement strand
AGCGCGCGAATGCGTGGCGTGTGATCGATGGTACCCGGCTGTGCTCGATCACGGCTAACCTTGGCGATACGCGGACGACGATCACGCATCCCGCCACGACGACGCACAGCCGGATCACACCAGAGGCCCGGGCGGCGGCGGGCATTACCGAAGCGCTGCTTCGCGTGGCGGTGGGTCTGGAGGATGCCGGCGATATCTGCGCCGATCTCGCGCACGGTCTGAATGACTGAGTGAGGAAGGGTCCCGAGCGCGGGTTTCAAGCCTCGCCCCTGCGGCCCCTCGTTACCGTCGGGGCGAGGCGCGCCATTGCCCCGGCGCAACGCCAAAGCGCCGGGCGAAGGCGTGCGTGAACGCACTTTGATCGCCGAAGCCGACGCATAGGGCCACATCCGACAGCGAATTGCGTGGATCGCGCATTAGCGCGAGCGACGCGTCCAACCGCAATCGCTGCAAGTAGCGATGCGGCGTGGTGCCGAACGCTTCGTCGAACAGCTGATGAAAACGCCGTACGCCGAAGCCGCAATACGTGGCGAGATCGGCCACGCGCAGCGGTTCGGACAGTCGTGCGCGCATCCAACCGTCGATGCGCGCGAAGTCGAGCCCTGCGGAGGGCGCAACGTCCGCTATGCCGCCCAGCGTCGCGAGCGCAGAGGCAAGGCGCGTCGCGGCCTCCCACCTGAATCGACGCGCGTGCAATGACTGTGCGACGGCCGAGGTGCCGCCCATTGCCGGGGTGCTGTATTCCGCGATGCTCGCGTCGGCCACCTGCGCGCCGGCTTGAACGATGTCTTCCACGAGAGCCTTCATCGCCGCGTCGAGCGTCAATACCCGCGCTCGCGCGAAGAGCCGCTCGGGAATGGCGAGCGAGGCAGGCAGCAGGTCGAGCACCAGTTGGCGGTTTTCGCCGATGCCAGCATATTCGTGCACCGTGCCTGCCGGAACGAGCCAGGCGCGGCCGCGGTCGATGCGCTCGCCGACGCCGTCGACGGTCATTTCCATCGCGCCTACGGAGCCGACGACGACCTGATGGAAGGCGTGGTCGTCACATGCGCGCGATTGCGCGAAGCGCCGTAGCGAAACGCCCGGTGATGAAAGAACCTCTGCGCTCATATCGGCTCGTGCGAGGGCGATATCGCGATCGACCTGCGTCCCGATCGACAGATCGATCGATCAATCGACCATCGATGCGTCGCTCAAACGTCCAACAGTTCCACTTCGAAGACGAGCGTCGCGTTCGGCGGAATCACGCCGCCGGCGCCGCGCGGACCGTAGCCGAGCTGCGGCGGAATCGTCAGGCGTCTGACCCCGCCCACCTTCATGCCCTGCACGCCTTCGTCCCAGCCCTTGATGACCATGCCGCCACCGAGGACAAACGCGAATGGGTCGTTGCGGTCCTTGCTCGAATCGAACTTCTGTCCGTCGGTCAGCCAGCCGGTGTAATGGACGCTGACGGTACGGCCGGCCGTGGCTTCGGCGCCGCTGCCTTCGGTCAGATCTTCATATTGGAGGCCCGACGCGGTGGTCACGATCGACATGAGAGTGCTCCTCGAATCAATGGAAACCGCCATTGTAGGCGCTTGCCGTCAGGCAAGGTGCCTATAATGAGGTTTCCCAACATGCCCGGATGCTTCTCGCGAAGCCGATGCAACGGCCGCGACCGTGCCGTACATGGTGCGTACGGTCCGAACCGCGGGGCAACCGGACACCACGCTATCCAGAGGCCGATCGTGTCGACGTCCTTCAATGCCGTTGCCGCTGCCACATCCGATGAACGCTTCGCGCGCATGCGCGCCGAGACGGCGCTTTTCATGCGCGATCACGTGCTCTCGATCGTGTCCCACGATCTGCGCAGCCCGCTCAACGCGATTCACAGCTGGGCTTATGTGCTGGAACGCAAGCTCGACCAGAACGATGCCACTGGGCTTCGTGCGCTGGCGGGCATCCGTTCGGGCGTCGAGCAGCAGGTCAAGTTGCTCGAAGACGCTGTCGACGGCACGCGCACCGAGACGAAGGCATTGCCGATCGAGCGTGCCGCTTTTCAATTGCGGCCCGTGCTCGAGCGCGCGCTCGACGAGGTCAGACGCTCGCTGGCCGAAGCGAGACGCGTGTCCTTTGCCTTCGATTCGCCGCTCGACAACGAGCAATGCGATGGCGATAAGGAGCGCTTGTTACAAGCCGCCTGGGTCATGCTCGCGTTTGGCGTCGAAGGCAGTGCGCCCGGCTCGGACGTGACGCTTCAAAGTAGCGTCGATGGCGGTTTTTGGCGTGTCGATGTCAGCCATACGATCAACGCCGCGGCCCTGACTGACGCCGAACTGCCGCACGCATTCGAGCCGTTTGCCCGCAAGCAGGTGCTGCTGCCGCGCGAGGCGGGCCGCATTGCCTGGGTGCTTGCGCTGCCTCAGCGCGTCGCGCTCGCGCATGGCGGTACGTTCGAGCAGAGCGGCGCCGGCAGTGACGACATATCGCGCCTTTCGCTGCGTGTTCCGCTCGTCGCGGTCTGATCGATCCGATCGATCCGTTTTTCAGCGCCCCGGTACGCCTTCCTCGACGAGCAACGCGACGGGCAATGCGCTCAGCGCATCGCGTACGAGCAGGCGTCCATCGTCGCCAACCTTGGGCGCCGCAGGACTCAGCCAGTCGAACAGCGCGCGACCGGCCAGCGCGGGAGGCAATTCGATCGTCGTCTCCTCCCAGCGGGACGGCTCGACGAGCGGCAGGTCGCGTGCGGGCGTTAGCAGCGAGGCCGCAAGCCGGGTCCCGATCACGATCGCATACGCATCGCCATGCCGGCGTGCGAATGCGATGACGTGCTCGGCGCCGCTACCCTCGACACGCAGCGGCAAATAGGCACCCGCCAGAAAAAGCGCGGGCGAGACCGAGCGCAGCGCCAGCGCGCGATGAACGATCCCGAGCTTCACGCGCGCGTCGCGCCAATTGCCGAGTTGTTCGCTCGGTGGGGTGTCCGCAAGTGCGGCACGGCGTGCCTCGAAATCGACGAGCCGGCGATTGTCGGGATCGACGAGACTGAAATCCCAAAGCTCCGTGCCCTGATACAGATCGGGTACCCCCGGCGAGGCAATGCGCACGACGGTCTGCAGGAGACTGTTCACCGCGCCGGCAGGACCGATGCGCGCGACGAACGAAGCCAGCTCGTTCAGGAAACCGTCGCGCCGTTGCGGCCCGAGGATGTCGAAGAGAAACGCGCGCGAGGCGTCTTCGTATGCAAGATCGGGTGCCTGCCAGCTCGTGCGCAGTTTGGCTTCGCGCAGCGCTTTCAGTTGCCACGTTGCCACGCGCTCGGCGAAGGCCTCGACGCCGGGAGCGTCGGACGGATCGAGATCGAATGGCCAACAACCGACGAGCGTCTGATAGAGCATTGCCTCGGCGCAGGCACCGGGCGCCCAGTCGCGCGATGCGGCTGCCCCAGACGCGACCTCGTTGGCAGCCAGCTCGCCCGTGGCGGTACGTCGATGCGGCGCGTTGAGCGCCGACCACGCGCGCTCAACGGCGCACCATTCGCTCGCGATTTCGCTGAGCACAGCCAGCCGCGCGCGCACATCCTCGCCGCGTTTATGATCGTGCGTCGCCGTGGTGACGAGACCGTGCGGGAAACGCTCGGCACGCTCGAGATTGGCCGCATGGAATTGCTCGACCGTCAACGCGAACACGCCTGGATCGGCGCCGACTTCATTACGCGACAGCAGCCGCCCATAGCGATAAAAGGCTGTGTCTTCGACGGCCTTTGCGGCCAGCGGGGCAGTCAATTGCGCGAAGTATGCACAGGCTGTGCGGCGTTCACGGCCAGGCGTGCCGATGGGGCTTGCGGTGCTTGCCATACTTGCCGTACTGGTGCCCGTCGCCTTGCTCGAAGAATCGGTCGGCTCGTCCCGTGCCTCGCGTCCGCCGAGCCACAGGTCGATGCGATCGAGTATGCCCGCGTAGCTTGCCGGCAGCGACGCTCGAGCACCGTCGAGCGCAATCTGAAAATACGGTTCGTCAGCCGGCGTTCGCGTACCGTTGGCCGGATAGATCCGATAGACGGGAAAATGCACGGCCAGCTCTGTCAGCGCGCGCCGAATCGCCGAAAACGTGAAATCGCGTGTGGCCGGATGTTCGCGTGCCAGGCGGTGCAGGGCGCGACTCGCACGATCGAGTTCGGCTGACAGATGTTCGGCAAGGATGGTTCGACGCGCCGCACGCGCAGCGTCGACGAACGATAGGTCGCTGGCCGCAAGGTCGTTCCAGGCGGCAGTGAGCGGTGGTTCGCCCCGCGGATCGTGCAGCAGCGCGCCGACCTCGTTCATGAAGTCATAGCCGGTTGTGCCGTCGGCGTCCCAGTCGGCCGGCAGCGTTTCGCCCGCGGCCAGGATTTTTTCGACGACGAGGTACGCGCGGGCATCGCCGAATTGCGGCGGGCGTTGCGTCTGGCGCTCGGTGAGCCGTTCGCGCAGGCGGTGACAGTACTCGCGCGGATCGACGAGCCCATCGACATGATCGATGCGTACGCCGTCGATGACGCCCTCAGTATAAAGCCGCAGGATGAGCGCATGCGCCGCCTCGAAGACTTCCGCCCGCTCTGTGCGGATGGCTGCGAGCGAGCAGATATCGAAGAAGCGCCGCCAGTTGATTTCATCGGCGGCCGCGCGCCACCAGGCGAGGCGATAGAACTGGCGTTCGAGCAGCCGATGCAGGCGCTCGCGCGTTACCCCCATATGCGGCGCATAGGCAGCGAGTGCGTTCTCGATCGACTGCGTGCCGTGCGCGGCGACATACTCCCGCAATGCTTCAAGTGCGCTAGTGGCGCGCTCGCGCTCTTCGGGCTGCGGCGTGAGGTTGTCGAAGCGTTCGGCGAGCGCCGCCAGCTCCGGCTCGAGCGAGGCGTCGGCCTCCGCGGCCGTGGCTCCGGCGCGCAGGATCGCCGCGTAGTCGACGGGACAAATCGGAAAGACATGCTCCGCATAGCGCGCGGCGAAGCGCGTGCGCTTCGCATCGAACGCGAGCGTAATGCGGCCGGCTGCAAGCTCCGCGCCGTATTGGCCGCCGAGGCACGGAGCCAGCACTTTGCCGCGCAAGGCCGGATCGGGCGAGTGCCAGTCGATGTCGAAGTGGCGAGCGTGCGCGCTATGGCGGCCCCATTCGAGTACGTCCTGCCACCATGCGTTGCAGGCTGACCAGATGCCCATGTGATTGGGCACGATGTCCGCCACGATGCCCATTTGCCGCGTGTGCAGCGCGTCGGCAAGACGCCGGAGCGCAGCTTCGCCGCCCAGTTCGGGATTGACGGCGGTGTAATCGACGGTGTCGTAGCCGTGCATGGAGCCCGGAACAGCCGTTGTGATCGGAGAGAGATAAAGGTGGCTGACACCGAGCGCCGCGAAATAATCGACGTGGGCCGTGGCATCGTCGAACGTGAACCCGCGGTGCAGTTGCAAGCGAAGCGTGGAGCGTGGCAGCGTCATGATCGGCGGGGCGGCTCGTCGTCGGCCCTGGCGGCCGAACCACCTGCATCGCCAGCGTCATGCGCGCGCGCGTGAGCGATGGCGCGTAGCCTGTCGTTGAAATTATCGTCGGCGAAGAGTGCATCGATCGATACGGCGAGACGGCGTCGCCAGTTCGGATGTTCGTCGACGGAACCGGGCAGATTGGGCTGCTCGGCGAGGCCCATCAGATCTTCGAGCGGATAGACGACGAGCGGGGCCGGTGTCGCACCGACATAGGCCAGTGCTTCGTCGACGGGTGGTTGGTCCAGCGGCGGTGGCTCGACGGCGCGCGGCGCGATTCCGGCTGCTTGCAGGGCGTGCCAGAGTGCGTCGCGATCGGCCGCACGTTCGGCCTTCGCAAGCTCGACGGGATCGCGCCCGTCCGCTCGCTTCGCGGTTTGCCCGATGCGATGACGCCAGTCGATATCGTGACCTTGCCACCATCCCGCGATCGTGGGCAGATCGTGCGTGGTTGTGGTGGCGAGGGCACCCTCGTCCCACTGCCCGGGCGCGGTAAAGCCTTGACCGTCCGCGGTTCTTTCGAACCAGAGAACGCGCATGCCCAGCATGCCATGGTGCGCCAGCCGGTCCCGAAAACCGGGCGGCACCGTGCCCAGATCCTCGCCGACGACGACAGCATGATGGCGCAACGATTCGAGTGCAATGAGCCTCAACAGATCGGCAAACGGATAGCTCAGATAGGCGCCGTCGGCCGCGCGTGCGCCCTCGGGCACGAGCCACAGACGTTTCAGTCCGAGCACGTGATCGATCCGCAGGCCGCCCGAATACGCGAAGGCGGCACGCAGCATATCTATGAACGCTGTGTAACCTTGCTTGGCTATGGCGCGTGGCGAAAACGTGGTAAGTCCCCACGCTTGTCCCGCCTGATTGAACAAATCGGGCGGAGCGCCCACGGAGACGCCTTGCAGCATGTCGTCCCGATACGACCACGCGTGGCTGCCGGCACCGTCGCAGCCGACCGCGAGATCGGCGATGAGGCCGACCGCCATGCCGGCATCGCGTGCCGCGCATTGTGCATGGCTGAGCCCTTTCGCTGCGAGCCACTGCAGGAAGAGGTGAAAGTCGACCTCGTGCCGTTGCTCGCGCGCGAACGTGTCGACCAGCGCGCTGCGTGGATTCGTCAATTCATCGGGCCATTCGCGCCAGTGATCGTGGCCGTGGCGGCGGCGCTCGGATGCGTCGATGGCTTCGAAGCGCGCGTGATCTTCGAGCGCGCGTCCACCCTGCGAGCAGAAGACATCGAAGTCGACCGCATGTGGCGAGTTGCCCGCCCGGTCGCGCAGGCAGAAACGCTCGAACAGCGCTCGCAGGACGATGAGCCGCAGCGCCATGGCCTTGGGCCAGTCTACGAGCGGCTCCGCCTCCAGTGCGGCCCACGCATGGGCTGCTCCCGCCGCGTGCAGCGCGCTCTGCGCGGCCTCGGGCCCAAGCACCGCGGCAGGATCGATATGCGCGACATTGAGAAAGAGACGCGACGAAGGGGAATACGGACTGAACTTGGCCGGTGCTGCGCTGAACATGGCATGCGTCGGGCTGACGGCCAATGCGTGCGCGCCGCGGCGCGCGCTCTCGATCGCGAAGGCCGCGAGCCCGGAGTAGTCGCCAATGCCACCGTCGCTGTTGCGGCGCAGGCCGTACAACTGCGCGGCGATGCCCCACAGCGTGGGACGTGCGGCGTCGATGCCGGCTGCGCGGCAGGCGTCGGCAACGGTATGGCACCGATGTGGCGCTACGGCCAGTTGCACGCAATGATCGTTGACGCAAAGTGTGTGATAGCCGGGCTGGGAGACGGGTGCGAGCAGCGCCGTTGCGCCTCTTGGGGTGCTGAGGCGCCCGTCTACCGATGCGCCGTCTTCGAGCTCGATCCGATACCGGCTCGTCGGCTTGACGGCATGCGATGGCAGCGCGATCGCGTGGTCGCATTCGGCCGTGATGAGCGGTGGCAACGTGGGTGCGGCTTGCTCCTCATCGAGCATGGCCACGCTCGCCGCGGCTTCGCGGCGTGTGCGACACGGCAGTCCCAGCGCATCGAGCAGCGCGGCGAGCGTGTCGTGCGGCACGCGATGCCGTTGGCCGTGAGCATCCTCCCATTGCACCTCGAAGCCGGCGCGGGCAGCGAGGCGCTCGATGGCGACATGTTCCGATCCGTCGGGCGGGGCCTTTGCCATGGTCGCGCTCACGTATCGCGGCGCTGCGTGTCGACGGCGCGCGCATCGTGCCGCAACGCATAGCTGTTGACGTCGCCGGTCAGCCAGGCAATGCAGGCATAGGGCGGCAGCTCGCCTGCATCCGCTGCATCGCGCGTGCGCGGCGGCGTTTCGAAGATGACCATGCCGTCTGGCCGTTCGGGCAATGGCAACGCGTCGGGCGTGAGATTGAGCGCGATCGACAGGATCTCGCCGTCGAAAAGCCGCCAGCGCGCGACGAGCGCATTGGCCTCGAGCCCGCTCGGCATTTTCAGTATGGATGCGCCCAGCGCGCGCGAATGGGCGATGCGCGGCGCGATCAGCTTGGCGCGCACCGCCAGCGCCGAACGATAGAAATGAAACCAGGCATCGTGCTCGCCGACGGCACTCGTGCGCGGTGCCGTTTGTATTTCGCAGACGTCGTCGGGCGCTGGTGGCGACGAGAGGGCGAACGTCTGCGCGGCATTCGGATCGGGAATGCGGGCGCGTCGCTCGGGATCGCTGAAAGCGGCGAACTTGGCGAACTCCTGTCGCCGCCCTTCGCGGACCGCATCGGCCAGCTCGCCGGCATAGTCCGTGAAATAGAAGAACGGTTGTGTGGAGCCCGATTCTTCCCCCATGAAGATGAGCGGAACTTGCGGCGCGAGCAGGACGAGCGCGGTCGCGGCGAGCAGTGCCTGCGGCGCGCATAACGTGCGCAGACGCTCGCCAAAGGCGCGATTGCCGACCTGATCGTGGTTCTGCAGGAACATCACGAACGAGGTGGGCGACAAATGCGCGCTGGGCTCGCCGCGCGGTGCGCCATCGTGGATGGGCGAGGGCTCGCCCTGATACGCGAAACCTTCGGCCAGCACGCGGGCGAGCTTCTCGATCGGCTTGTCCGCATAGGCGCGATAGTAGCCTTCGTGTTCGCCGGTCAGCAGCACGTGCAGCGCGTTGTGCGCATCGTCGTTCCATTGGGCGTCGAACGCCCCGTCGAGCAGGCTTGCCGTGTTGTGCTCGTTTTCGAGCACGAGATGGACGTGGCGCCCGGGCTCGACAGCGCGGCGCACGCGCTCGCCCAGCTCACGCAACCAGTCGTCGTTGCCGATCGCGTGCGCGGCATCGAGGCGCAGGCCGTCGAATCGATATTCGTTCAGCCAGTAGAGCGCGTTCTGGCAAAAAAACTCGCGCACCTCCATGCGGTTGAAGTCGATCGCGGCGCCCCATGGCGTCTTTACGTCGCTGCGAAAGAACGACGGCGCATAGCGCGGCAGGTAGTTGCCTTCAGGGCCGAAGTGGTTGTAGACGACATCGAGAAAGACAGCGAGGCCATGTCCGTGCGCTGCGTCGATCAGCGCCTTCAGATCCTCGGGTCGTCCGTACGACGAATCGGGCGCGAACGGCAACACGCCGTCGTATCCCCAATTGCGGTGGCCCGGAAAGTCATTGAGCGGCATGAGTTCGATCGCCGTGACACCCAGTTCCGCAAGCTTCGGCAGGCGCTTCGCGATACTCGCATAGCCGCCGAGCGCGCCAACGTGCATTTCGTAAATGACTATTTCCTCCCATGGGCGGCCCTGCCATTCGGCGTGTTGCCACACATAGTCGCGCGGTGCGATGACCTCGCTGGGACCATGTACGTCCTCTGGTTGAAACCGCGAGGCGGGGTCGGGTACCGCGAGGCGGCCGATGCCGTGCTCGCTGTCGATCAGGTAGCGATAGCGCGCGCCCGCGCCGCACGCCGCTTGGGCCTCGAACCAGCCGTTGCCGGTGGCATGCATGTCGACGAGCTCCGTCGCCGAGTTGTATTCGATCTCGACCCGGACGGCCTTGCATGCCGGCGCCCAGAAGCGAAAACGGGTACGCGGCTGCGCGCCAGGGGCGGTATCGAGCGGATGCGCGCCGAACGGCAGACAGTGTGCGTGACGGATGGCGCGGTCGAACGAATGTTCGGGCATGAGACTGATCCTTCCTTCACCGATTGCTGTTGACTGCGCCGGTGCCGTCATCGGGTGCGGCTCTCGCAACGGCATCGGACGGCTGCGCGTAAAGAACGGCAAACCCGTGTTCGCCGAGCAGGAGCGGTTCGTTTTCGTGGCGACGAGGTGGCAGTTCCGGTTCTGTACTATCGATCAGCACGTTCCATTCCAGATCGGGGGCGGGCGGAGTAAAGGCGAGGGGCGTCGGGCCCCCGTTGAGCATCAGCAACAGCACTTCGATCTCGCCATTGGTGCCTGCTCCGGCGCGACGCAACGTCAGCGCCCGACCCTCGGGGTCCTGCCACGCCTCGTCGGTCAGCGGCTCGCCGCGCTCGTCGAACCAGCCGACGTCCTTGATGCCCGGCAATACATCGTCGGCGCCGTGCTGAAAGCGCGTGGAACGTAGCAGCGGGTGGCGCTTGCGCAGCGCGATGAGCCTCGCGACGAACGCGCGGAGCGCCTGACCTTCCTCGGTTTCGGCCGCACGCCAGTCGAGCCAGGAAATTTCGTTGTCCTGACAATAGGCGTTATTGTTGCCCCCCTGCGTGCGCCCGAATTCGTCGCCCGCGGAAAGCATTGGGGTACCGAGCGACGTAAAAAGCGTCGCCAGCATGGAGCGTACGACGCGCCCGCGTGTCTCGAGAATCGCAGGGTCGTCGGTAGGGCCTTCTTCGCCCCAGTTCGCGCTGCAGTTCTCGTTGTGGCCATCGGCGTTGCCTTCGCCATTGGCCTCGTTGTGCTTTTGCTCGTATGCGACGAGATCGGCGAGCGTAAAACCGTCGTGCGAAGCCAGATAGTTGACCGACGCCCAAGGTCGTCTGAAACGGTGATCGAACAGCTCGGCCGAGCCCGCGATGCGCGCGGCGAGCTCGGGGCGCATATTCGAGTCGCCGCGCCAGAAACGGCGTACGCAATCGCGGAATTTATCGTTCCATTCGGCAAAGCCCGGTGGATGACGGCCGACCTGATAGCCGCCCGGGCCTACATCCCAGGGCTCCGAAATCAGCTTGCGTTGCGAGAGCACCGGGTCCTGGCGAATCACGTCGAAAAAACCCGAGCCGGGATCGAAGCCCGTGCCTTCCCGGCCGAGCGTCACGCCGAGATCGAAGCGAAACCCGTCGACGTGATAGGCGTTCACCCAATATCGCAGCGAATCCATGACCATCTGCAGCACACGCGGGTGCGAGAGGTTGAGCGTATTGCCGCAGCCCGTATCGTTGATGTAATGGCGCTCGTCGCCGGGAATCAGCCGGTAGTAGCTCGCGTTGTCGAGCCCGCGCCAGCAGACGGTCGGGCCCAGCTCGTTGCCTTCGCACGTGTGGTTGTAGACGACATCGAGTATCACTTCGATGCCCGCGGCATGAAACTGCCGCACGGCGATACGGATTTCACTGAGCCGGCGCGTGGAGAGGTACGCAGGATGCGGCGCAAAAAATGCCGTCGTGTTGTATCCCCAGTAGTTCGTCAACTGGCGCTCGAGCAGGAAACGTTCGTCGAGAAACGCGTGGATCGGCATGAGCTCGATCGTCGTGATGCCGAGTTTATGCAGGTGGTCGATGAAGCGCGGCGATGCAAGCGAGGCGAAGCTGCCGCGCTCGTGGGGACGAATACCGTCGTCGGACATCGAGACACCTTTGACGTGCGCCTCGTAGATGATCGTCTCGGCCCACGGCACCTCGGGGCGTACGTCGTGCGACCAATCGAATGCCTCGTCGATGACGACGCACTTGGGCATCGCCGGTGCCGAATCGCGCCGGTCGAGCGACAGGTCGTGACGGCTCGAATGCACGCGATAGGCAAAGAGCGCATCGGACCAGCGAAACGCGCCGCTGAGTTTCTTCGCATAAGGATCGAGCAACAGCTTCGACGGGTTGAAGCGATGGCCATCATAGGGCGCATAGGGGCCGTGGGCGCGAAACCCATACACAGTGCCCGGATGAGCGCCGGGCAGGTAGCCGTGCCAGACTTCGTCCGTACATTCGGGCAATGGGTAGCGCGCAAGTTCCTTGTGGCCTGTCGGATCGAAGAGGCAGAGGTCGATTTGCCGCGCGTTGGCCGAGAACACGGCGAAGTTCACGCCGAGGCCGTCCCATGCGGCCCCTAGCGGATACGATGCGCCGGCCTCGAGCCTCTCGGGTAATGCGGTCGCCATGCCCCGTCATCCTTGTCGATTCGTATTTCGCGTGGTGGGTGCCGCGCCCGTCAGCTCGCGCGCAGCACGATCGTCGCAAGCGGCGGCAATGTCAGCAACAGCGACTGGGGCTTGCCGTGACTCGCGACGTTTTCGGTCACGACGACACCGCCATTGCCGACATTCGAGCCTCCATAGATTTCCGCGTCGGTATTGACGATTTCGTCCCATGGGCCCGCCCGCTGCATGCCGATTCGATAGCCGTGACGCGGAACCGGCGTGAAGTTGCAGACGACGGCGACCTCCCTGCCGGCACCGTCGCAGCGCCGGTAGGCGAAAACGCTGTTCCCGCTGTCGTCGCCAACGAGCCATTCGAAGCCACCCGGCTCGGAGTCGAGCGCGTGAAGCGCGGGCTCGCCGGCATAAAGGCGATTCAGGTCGCGCACGAGCAGCTGCACGCCGCGGTGCATCGGATCGTCGATGAGGTGCCAATGGGGCGAGCCGTCATGATTGAACTCGGCCTCCTGTCCGAACTCTCCGCCCATGAAGAGCAGTTTCTTGCCCGGATGCGTCCACATGAAGCCGAAATAGGCGCGCAGGTTGGCGAAGCGCTGCCAGCGGTCGCCCGGCATTTTGCCGAGCAGCGAGCCCTTGCCGTGCACGACCTCGTCGTGCGAAAGCGGCAGGACGAAACGTTCGGAATATGCGTAGACCATGCCGAACGTCATGTTGTGATGATGGTAGCGTCGATAGACCGGGTCCTCATGCATGTAGTGCAAGGTATCGTGCATCCAGCCCATATTCCACTTGAAATCGAAGCCCAGGCCGCCGTCTTCGACGCGCGCCGTGACGCCCGGCCACGCCGTCGATTCTTCCGCAATGGTGATTGCGCCGGGCACGCCGGGCGCATAGCCCACTTCATGATTGACGCGCTTGAGGAACGCGATGGCTTCAAGATTTTCGCGGCCGCCATAGATGTTGGGCACCCACTCGCCTTCGGCGCGCGAATAGTCGCGATAGAGCATCGACGCGACAGCGTCGACGCGCAATCCATCGACGTGATAGCGCAAGAGCCAAGCCAGGGCGGAGGCGATGAGGAACGCGCTGACCTCGTTGCGTCCGAGGTTGTAGATCATCGTGTTCCAGTCCTGGTGATAGCCCTCGCGCGGATCGGCGTGCTCGTAGAGCGGCGTACCGTCGAATGCCACGAGCCCATGCGCATCGTTCGGAAAGTGCGCGCTGACCCAGTCGAGAATCACGCCGAGCCCCGCTTCGTGAGCGCGATTGACGAATTCGGCAAAACCCTCGGGCGGGCCGAAGCGCGCCGACGGTGCGAACGGCGCGAGCGGCTGATAGCCCCATGAGCCGCCGAACGGATGCTCCGCGATCGGCAAAAACTCGACATGTGTGAAGCCCATGTCGAGCGCATAGGGAATCAGTCGCTCGGCGAGTTCGGTCCAGTTCAGGCCGCGATGCCCCTCCTCATCGATACGGAGCCACGATTCCGGGTGGACCTCGTAGATCGAAATGGGTGCATCGGGCGTTTGCAACGAGGCGCGATTCGCGATCCACGCGCCATCGGTCCAGCGGAACTGCTCGATGCGATCGACATCGGCCACGACCGATGCCGTTGCCGGCGTGCGCTCGGTTTGCATCGCGCAGGGGTCCGCCTTGAGCGGCAGCGTATGTCCATCCCTTGCGATGATTTCGTACTTGTAGGGGGCGCCTGCCGAGAGTCGCGGAACGAAGAGCTCCCATACACCCGCGACGTGCCTGAGCCGCATCGGATGACGACGACCGTCCCATGTATTGAACTCGCCGACGACGGACACGCGCCGCGCATTCGGCGCCCATACGGCAAAGCGCACCCCCGGTATGCCGTCTTGCGTGCACGGCCGCGCGCCCAGACACTGCATGACCGCGTACGGGTCCGAATGCGCGAGCCGTTGCAGCGCATCTTCGCCAAGTACCGGGCCGAACGCGTAGGTGTCCTCGATTTCCTGCTCGACGCCATGCCAGTCGATGCGCAGTCGATAGGGCACCGCGCGCTCGACGAAGCCCGCGAAAAGGCCGCCCGGCGCGATCTCGGAAAGCTGACCGATGACAGCGCCGCTCGCGCGTTCGACGACAACGACGTGCGCCGCGCCCGGCAACAGTGCGCGCACGACATGGCCGGCACTCGTCGAATGCATGCCGAGCCGCGAGAATGGATCGGGATGCCGGGCGTCGATGAGCGCTTCGATATCGACGGGATCGAGCCCGATCGAATGAGGGTGCTCGGCACTGGGATGACGGGGAAAAGACGTGTCGTTCATGAGTACACCGAAGCAAATCAGGGCGAGGCGGGCGAGCCGTCGACGCTGCTGTCGTCGTTCGTTCCGCCGGTTTTGCCGCCGCTGCTGGCGCCAGACACCGTCAAGCCGAGCAGCCGGTCCGCGAGCGCGGCCAGGCCGCGCACGGGCAGCGCCAGCCAGGTCGGCCGGTTGGCGGCCTCGTAGCGGACTTCGTACGCGGCTTTTTCGATCAGGAAAAGATCGAGCAGGGCGGCCTCGGTTTCGGGCGTGACGAGCGGTTTGACCGCTTTGCCGATCGCTTCGCGATAGCCGGCCAGGAACGCATCCTCGCCGCTCGTGCGGAACCGCTCGAACAGCGTGCGTTTGCGATCGGCTGTGGGCGCCGGCGCGTTTTCGAGCGTCGGTTGGGCGGCGGCGCTCGCATAAGAGAGCGAGCGCAAGAGACCAGCCACATCGACGAGCGGGCTTCGTTTCAAGCGCCGCTCCTCGAGCGGGCGGGCGGGCTCGCCTTCGAAGTCGATCAGATAGACATCGTTCTGCGAAATCAGCACCTGGCCGAGATGGAAGTCGCCATGTACGCGAATGCGCAACGCATCGAGCGTCTCGGGAACGCGTCCCTCGATTGCCTCGGCAAGGCGTGTGCGAATCGAGATCAGGTGTTGGGCTTGCGAGCGCGTATCGGGCGAAAGATGCTCGCCCGGTTTGGCGATTTCGGCGGCAAGGAGATCGAGCGCGCCGCCAAGCATCGTTTGGACGCCGCCGATCCATCCGCGTACATCTTCGCGCGTGGCGGCCTCGGGTGCGAAGGCCGGGTCGCTCGTCGGCGTCGCGAGTGCGGCGTGAAGCTCGCCGAGCCGGCGCCCAATCATGCCGGTGAGGCCGCAATAGCCTTCGAACTTGTCCGCTTCGTCCTCGGCGGGTTCGTCACTTTCCGCGGCGAGCGCCAGCTCGTCGACGGCTCGGCGCAGATAGTCGAGCGCCCAGTTCCAGGCATCGCCCTGATTCTCGATGAAGCCTTGCAGCAACACGAGCGTATGCGGCACGCCTTCAGGGTCGACACGCATGACTTCCCCATAAAGCGGCGCGGTATTGGCGTAGCCGATGTCGGTCAGATAGCGACTCATCTCCGCTTCGGGATGAACGCCGCCAACGACACGCCGCACGAGCTTGAGCACGACGCGCTCTGCCACGATGAGCGAGCTGTTGCTTTGCTCCGCGGCGAGCCAGCGGATCTCCGCTGCTTCGCCGATATCCTCGATCTCGGCGAAGCGCGCTGTCGGCACGAAGCGGATTTCGCTTTTTTGGACCGTCGGTACCGTGGCACGCTCGCGCAGTTTCTTCAACACGCCATGTGCGAACTGCGGCAGCGCAAACGCATCGGTCAAATGCCCGATATTGCGCCCGCGCCGCACGCGCGCGAGCGCGAGCTGCATGAAGAGCGGCACCGTCGTGTCCGAGCCCCAGGTGATGCCGAGGGGCAGGACATAGCGTTCGGTATGACTGCCGACATCGGCTTCGACTTCAGTGAACGCAAAACCGGCGTCGGGAATCGTGGTCAGCGCGGCGAGCCGGACGGCCTTGAGCTTTTGATCCTTCGAAGCAAACCAGCGCCGACGGCTGAGGTAGGACGGCAGTACTTCCGATTCGAGCAGCCGCACATTCTCGGGCGTCGGCCCCGTCTGCTCGGAGCGAATGACGAGTGTGACGAATTCGGGCAACTGCTCCGAATTGGGCTGGCTCCACGACGGACGGTCGTCGCCCGAGCACAGCAAAAACCAGAGAAAACCGTAGGGCGGGAACGTCAGCAGATAGCTGAGCTGTCCGATGGCCGGGAAAACGGAATCGGCCGTCATCTCGATGGGGACGCGTCCGGCGAACTCCGACAGATCGAGTTCGACGGCTTGCGGCGCGCGCGACAGATTGGCGACACACAGAATGGGCGGCTGCCCGTCGAGCTCGCGCAGATACGCGAGAATCTTGCGATTCGCGGGCCGCAGGAAGCGAATGCTGCCGCGCCCGAACGTATGCGTCGAGCGCCGTGTGGACAGCATGCGCCGCGTCCAGTTGAGCAGCGAATGCGGATCGCGCGTTTGCGCTTCGACATTGACCGCGTCGAACCCATAGAGCGAACCCATCAGGGGCGGCAGCACCAGTTGCTCCGGGTCGGCCCGCGAGAATCCGCCGTTGCGGTCGGACGACCATTGCATCGGGGTACGCACACCGTCGCGATCGCCGAGATGGATGTTATCGCCCATGCCCAGCTCATCGCCGTAGTAGATGACGGGCGTGCCCGGCATCGACAGCAGCAGCGAGTTGATGAGTTCGATGCGGCGGCGATCGCGTTCCATGAGCGGAGCGAGCCGTCTGCGAATCCCGAGATTGAGCCGCGCGCGACGATCGCTCGCATAGGTGTTCCAGAGATAGTCGCGCTCGGAATCGGTCACCATCTCGAGCGTGAGCTCGTCGTGGTTGCGCAGGAAGATGGCCCACTGGCAGCTCGGCGGCAGCTCGGGCGTTTGCCGCATGATGTCGGTGATCGGGAATCGGTCCTCGCTGGCGATGGCCATGTAAAGGCGGGGCATCAACGGGAAGTGGAACGCCATATGGCATTCGTCTTCGTTGCCGAAGTACTCCTGCACGTCCTCCGGCCACTGATTCGCTTCCGCAAGCAGCATGCGGTTCGGATACTCGGCATCGATCGTCGCGCGAATGCGCTTCAAGATCGCGTGCGTCTCCGGCAGATTCTCGTTGTTGGTGCCTTCGCGCTCCACGAGGTACGGCACGGCGTCGAGCCTCAACCCGTCGATGCCCATGTCGAGCCAGAAGCGCATGACCTGCAGCACTTCGCGCATCACGGCCGGGTTGTCGAAATTCAGATCGGGCTGATGCGAATAAAAGCGGTGCCAGTAGTAAGCGTTCGCGACGGGGTCGTGCGTCCAGTTCGACGGCTCCGTATCGATGAAAATGACGCGCGTGCCGGCGTACTTCTTGTCCGTATCGGACCAGACGTAGTAGTTGCGGTAGTTCGATCCGGGTTTGGCGCGTCGCGCACGCTGAAACCAGGGGTGCTGATCCGACGTATGGTTGATGACGAGTTCCGTTACGACGCGAATGCCGCGCGCGTGAGCGCCTTGGATAAAGCGGCGCACGTCGGCCAGAGAGCCATAGTCGGGATGCACGTTGCGGTAATCGGCGATGTCGTAGCCGTCGTCGCGGCGCGGCGACGGATAGAACGGCAGCAGCCAGATGGTGTCGACCCCGAGGCCGGCAATGTAGTCGAGCTTTGCGATGAGGCCCGGAAAGTCGCCGACGCCATCGTTGTTCGCATCGAAAAACGACTTCACGTGCACTTGGTAGATGATGGCGTCGCGGTACCAGAGCGCATCGTCCGCGAGCGGTGAGCTCTTTGCGCGACGGCGGGCCCGCTCGCGCTTGCGGCTCGCGTCCGGGGCGCGATCGGCCTCGGCAGTGGCAGGATCGACGTGATGATCTTCACGCTTCATGATGCGTCTCCGCGGCGCCATGCTCGAGCTGCGCACGCGTATCGCGCGGCAGTCCCGCCGCCGGCGCGATGCGCAGGATCGCGAATGGCAGCGTGTCGGGCTCGAGCCGAATATGCTGATGGCGGCCGCGCCATTCGAAGCGCGCGCCGCTGACGAGATCGGTCACGGCCAGCGCGTCCCCATCATGCATGTGCCAGTGAGCGAAGGTATGCCAAGGCAGCTCGATATCCGCCTCTTGCGGCGAAAATGGATCGAGGCAAATGGCAACGAGGATCACGTTGTCGCGCGCGGGCGTCGCCTTTTCGAAAAAGAGGATGCTGTCGTTGTGCGCGGTTGCGAACGTGAGACCGAGATGCGTTTGCAAGGCACGGTTGGCGCGCCGGATGCGATTGAGCGACGTGACGATATCGACGATATTGCCGGGCCGCGTCCAATCCCACGCACGCAACTGGTATTTCTCCGAGTCGAGGTATTCCTCGCTATTGGGCAGCGCTTGAGCTTCGCAAAGCTCGAAGCCGCTATAGACACCCCATAGCCCCGAGAGCGTTGCCGCCAGGGCGGCTCGGATCATGAACCCCGCACGCCCTGACGCTTGCAGATGTCGCGGGTTGATATCGGGCGTATTGACGAAAAAGTGCGGCCTGAAGAATTCGCGCACGTTCGTCTGCGTGAGCTCGGTCAGGTAGTCGATGAAGTCACGCTTCGATTCGCGCCACGTGAAGTAGGTGTACGACTGCGAAAAGCCGATCTTCGCCAACCGGTACATGAGGCGTGGACGCGTGAACGCCTCGGAGAGGAAGATGACGTCGGGGTGCGCGGCTCGGATATCGGCGATCATCCATTCCCAGAACGGCAGCGGCTTCGTATGCGGGTTGTCGACGCGAAAAAGCCGTACGCCCGCATCGATCCAGAAGCGGATGATGTCGCGCAGCGCAAGCCACAATGCTGGCTTGGCATCGTGCGCATAAAACTCCGGGTTCACGATGTCCTGATACTTCTTCGGCGGATTCTCGGCGTAGCGCAGCGTACCGTCGGGGCGCCAGGCGAACCACGAGGCATGTTCGGCAAGCCATGGGTGATCGGGTGAGCACTGAATCGCGAAATCGAGCGCGATCTCGAGGCCATGCTCGTGTGCGGCGGCCAGCATCCGCTTGAAGTCATCGAGCGTGCCGAGTTCGGGATGCACCGCTGTATGCCCGCCTTCGGTGCCGCCGATCGCGTAGGGGCTGCCAACGTCGCCGGGCTGCGCGTTCAGCGTATTGTTGCGACCCTTGCGGTTCGTCTTGCCGATCGGGTGGATCGGCGGGAAATACAGAACATCGAAGCCCATGTCGCGCACGCGCGGCAGTTTTGCAATCACATCGTCGAACGTGCCGTGACGCGTGGGGTCGTCGCTCATCGAACGGGGAAAGATTTCGTACCAGCTTCCGAAGCGGGCCGCGGGACGTTCGGCATCGATGCGGTAGATCACCGGGTCGCGCGAGAGAAACGGGCGATGGCGCGCGAGCGCAATGGCGGTTTCCGTGTCGGGCGCGAGTACGATGTCGAGTCGAGCCGACGGGCTGGCATGCGCGAATTGTCGGGCCAACTCTTTCAGGCGCGCGATCGCATCGCGCTGCGTCTCGTGAGCGTCATGCTGCTCGTGATGCGGGTCGGCGCCGGCCGTATCGGCTGTTTCAACTTCCGCCAATACGCGAGCAAGCAGATGGCGCGCTTCTTCGAGCTCGAGGTCGACGGCTTGGTTGGCCTTCAGCTTTTTGCGGATGTGATCGACGAGCGAGGCAAAATCGTCGCGCCATGCGATCACCGTGAATTCGTAGCGCCCGACCCGTCCGAGGGAGATATGCGCGTGCCAAAGGTCGAGCCCAGCGGGTTCGGCCGGAACCATGCGCGTCTCGCGCCATTTCTGCTCGTCGGCGGCCCGCCAAATGACCGCTGCGGCAATCTTGTCGTGACCTTCTCCGAAGATTGCGGCGCTGACCTCTATCGGCTCGCCGACGACGCGCTTGGCGACGAAGCGGCCGCCGTCGATGGCAGGCGACACGCTTTCTATCGCGACGCGCGGCGCCGCGAGCGCTTCTGTGACGGCCGCGGTTGCCGCGCGTTTCGTGGCGTGCCGCGACGTGACGCACGGGCTCGCGACAGCGCGCAGGAGCCGCGTTTCGCCGGGCGCGAGCGTGAACGGATCGAGCGGCGCGGCGGGTGCAGTGCAAGGGTGGGCGAGCGGCTTGAACGAGGTCAGGTTGCCGGGCACGCCATCGAGAAGCTGCGCGGGGTCGACGAAGGCCGGGGCGCTGAGGTCCGGATTGGCGAGCAGCAGCACACCTTCGCGCGCGTCGCGCAAGTCGGCGGATTCGCCGCGCAACAGTGCCGCCGCATGAGCGCCGGCGCTCGAAAGCGCACGCACCTCGCCCACCGTCGCCAGGAGCGGCGTTTGTTGCAGCAGGCGGTTGGTCTGCGCGATGTATTCGCTCAAATCGAAGCGGCCGACATCGAGCGCCGCGCGGTAGGCCTCGGGGCTGCCCGAACGATAGGAAAACGGTTCGTCGATGCCGCGCTCGAAGCCCATCGGCATGAGCCAGCCGGTCCCTAGTGCGGCACATGCGTCGACCGCGCGCCGGTAAGCGCGCTCGATGGCCACCGCGTCGGCCGAGCCCGCGTAGTCGCTGGCAAGGCGTGTTCCGTACGGTGCCTCGGGAAACGCGATGGGTGCGCCGATGCGCGCGAGCGCGGCATGCTCTTCGACGAGCCAGTCTTCGCGGAAATCCCACCATCGCACCGAAGAGAAGACGCTGTCGAACCCGGCGTGCTCGAGACGGGCGAGCTCGCCGCGCGCAAGCCCCGGCGTCGCGGCGAGAAAGCGCGTTTCGGGATGGCGGACGCGCACGGCCGCGCCCAGTTCGCGCCAGACGTGCGCGCTCACGTGGTGCGGAGAATCGAAACGAAAACCTGAGACGCCGGCCTGCGCGAGCGCGATGAGCCGTTCGCTCCACCAGGCGCCGAGCTCCGCGGCGGCGCGCGGATCGCTGAAGTTCGCGTAGGCGGCATGCTCTTCCCGCCGCACATGCCGCGGATCGAGTCGTCCCTCATCGGGCTCGAAACGATGAAACCAGTCGCTGTGTCGGCGTAAGAGCTCGCTCTCGGCGGCGACCCGATCGAGTACGACGTCGATCAGGAGCGCGAGACCCTCGTCGCGGGCGGCGCGCGCGAGTCGCGCGAGCGCGGCGTTCGCATCGTCGACGCTCCCGAAGGCGGGATGAAGGCGGTCGTGGTCGGCCACGAGGTGGGGATGACCTGCCTCGCCGGGCGCGAACGGCGAGCCGATCAGGACATGATCGAAGCCGAGCGCGGCGGCGCGCTCGAATTGGGCAGGCCACGCGTCGAGGTGCCCGACGAGAAGGGGATGAATGAAGTAAATCCGCGGCGCATACGCTTGACGTCGTTCCATCGGTCGATTCCAGGTCGTCCGGCGATGTGGATGCACGCGGCTCGCGCGCGATCGCATCGCCATAGAATGTGGCGCTCGAGGCGCGCCGGGGTGGCAGGCATCGGCCCGGACCGCAGCGGCGCTGGCGCGCGAACGAGAGCAACGCAAGCAGGTTGCATGCCGCGGGGGCGGGACGGTGGGCCTTGTCGGCGCGGATCGTCAATGGACCCAAGTATGCGCGCGTTGGCCGCGGATGTAAGGAGTTTTGCGCGGCGGAAATGGCGCGGCGCGGGAAACCCGCCGAGGTGGGTAAATCTGACGTATCGGGCGCGTTTTTACATCGCGCGCCGATTTGGCGCCCGATTTGGCAGTCGATCGAGTCCATTCGGATGCGCGAAGCATTATCCGACGATTGTCGAATGGGGCCGAGACCGCTATATTTCGTCGCAGTGGGCGCCGCCCGCGCATCTCGCACGCTTCTCGCATAATGAAAGACCGCCAGTCGGAGGGCGGCGTCAAGACCGGATTCGGGGGCGACCTGCAATGCCGGCGCGCGTCGGCAGGGTCACGATCAGACCTTGGAGCCCACATGACAGATGCCCGAGAGAGCCGGCGCGGCAACGCGCCGGCGGCTTTCGCCCGTAGAGCGTTCGTGCTCGGTACTTGCGCCTCGGCGAGCGCGCTATCGATCGCGACGGCGCTTGGCCTGCCGTTCGGCAGCGCATCGGCGTTCGCGTTCTCGCCCCCCGCGGGCGGCGGGTTCGATGCTTTCGTCGCCCTGACGCGGGAGCTCACGGGGCGAAGCCAGCTCGACCCCGCGCTCGGCAAGCGGATCTATGAAGCTCTCCTCAAAACCGACAGCGCCTTCGCGCAAAACGTCGCCGCAATCAACACGTGGCTCAAAACCCACGGCGGTGTCCCGCGCGACACCGTGACGGCGGCATTGCAAGCCGCGGAACCGCCGCTTGCAAAGACAGTCGGCCAGATCATGCGCGCGTGGTACCTCGGTCTCGTCGGCGATGCGCCCACTGTGAAAGTGCTCGCCTATGAAAAAGCATTGATGTTCGACCCGGGCAAAGACGTGCTGACCGTGCCGTCGTATTGCCGCGATGTGCCGTTTTACTGGACACGCAAGCCCTAACATGGCAAACAACCCTTCTGCCGACGTCGTCGTAGTCGGCTCCGGTGTGGCGGGTTCTCTCGTCGCACATCAGCTCGCGCTAGCGGGCGCGTCGGTCATTCTGCTCGAAGCGGGGCCGCGCATTCCCCGCTGGCAGATCGTCGAGAACTTCCGCAATTCGCCTGCCAAAGCGGACTTCGCAACGCCGTATCCGTCGATGCCCTACGCACCGCATCCGGAGTATTCGCCGCCCAACAACTATTTGATTCAAAAAGGCGAGTACCCGTACGAATCGCAATATCTGCGGCTCGTGGGAGGAACGACCTGGCACTGGGCCGCCGCGGCGTGGCGGCTGTTGCCGTCGGATTTCAAGCTGAAGACGCTGTTCGGTGTGGGCCGGGATTGGCCATTTCCGTACGAGGCGCTCGAGCCCTGGTACTACGCGGCCGAAGTGGAGCTCGGTGTTTCGGGCCCGGAATTGTCGGTCGACCTGGGTTCGCCGCGTGCCAAGCCCTATCCGATGCCGCCGCTGCCGCTGTCCTTCATGGATGAGCGGTTTGCGCAGGTGCTCAATGCGAACTCATTCAAGGTGGTGTCCGAACCGGTCGCGCGCAACAGTCAGCCCTACGACGCGCGCCCCACCTGTTGTGGCAACAACAACTGCATGCCGATCTGTCCGATCGCGGCCATGTATAACGGCATCGTGCACGCGGAGAAGGCGGAGCGGGCGGGCGCTCAGCTCGTGCCCCAGGCGGTGGTCTATCGCGTCGAGGCCGACGACAAGGGGCTCATCTCCGCAGTGCATTACAAAGACCCATCGGGCGGGACGACGCGCGTGACGGGCAAGTTTTTCGTGCTGGCGGCGAATGGCATCGAGACACCGAAGCTCATGCTGATGTCGACGAGCGACAAGTTTCCGCACGGCGTGGGCAATCGCTCCGATCAGGTCGGTCGCAATTTGATGGATCATCCTGGCACGGGCGTGAGCTTCATGGCGAATGAGGCGTTGTGGCCCGGACGTGGGCCGATGGAAATGACGTCCGTCGTCAACTTCCGGGATGGCGCATTTCGCTCGGATTACGCCGCCAAGAAGCTGCATCTTTCGAATGGCGTACCGACTATGGCGGTCACGGCCGCGTTGTTGCAAGCGGGGCTCACGGGTGCCGAACTCGATCGGCAGATCCGCGATCGCGCGTCTCGCACGCTCACCATCAACAGTTTCCACGAGATCCTGCCCGAATCCGGCAACCGCATCGTGCCGTCGGCTGACCGTAAGGATGCGCTGGGCATCCCGCAGCCGGAGATTTACTACGCCATCGGCGAGTACGTGAAAAAAAGTGCCGCGCACACGCATGAAGTCTATGCGCAGATCGCGGCGCTGTTCGGCGGCACGGAAGTGACGTTCGACGATCGTTTCGCGCCCAACAACCACATCATGGGAACGACGATCATGGGCACCGACCCGGCGGACTCCGTCGTCGATGCCGATTGCCGCACGCACGACCATCAGAACCTGTTCCTCGCGACGAGCGGCGTGATGCCGAGCGCCGCATCGGTCAACTGCACGCTGACGATTGCCGCGTTGGCACTGCGCCTGGCGGACAAGCTCAAGCATGAACTCTAGACCTTTCCGATGACGAACCCGCGACCTCGCTCCGATCCAGCCGGTATGGGCCACGATGCGGCAAGGCGTGCGCGGCGGCGGTTACGGCGCGTCGCCACCGTCGCCACCGCGTTTTGCGGCTTCGCGCTTTACCTTGCATGGCATGCTTCGGTCGACACCGATTTGTCGCCGGCCGACGAGTTGCCGCTTTCAGTTGCGCAGGCGCAAGGCCCTGAGGCCGCGCTCGCGGCCTCATCGCGTTCGGGCGCGATAGCGGTAGCGGCCGAGGCACACGCGGCCTCGCCGTCGTCCGGTGCGCTCGATGCGTCGGGTGCATCGGCGGACGCATCGCAGACAGCGAGCGTGCCCGCGGCGGCGGCGCCGGTATCGAACGCGTCGATGACGGCGGCTTCTTCAGCCTCTGCGACGTTGGCAACTTCGCCGGCAACGGCAACGGCGGCAGCGGCAGCGGCTAGCGCGGCAACGGCGGGTGGATCGTTGTCGGGTGAGCCGGGTCCAACGGTCGCGTCGGCAGGCGCCGCAACCGTCGCCACCCGCTTTACGCAAGCCGACGCGGAAAGTGCCGACCTGGTAAAGCGCGGTGCCTATCTCGCCCGCGCGGGCGACTGCATTGCGTGTCACACCGCCGACAAGAGTCGTCCTTACGCGGGCGGACTGCCGATAGGCACGCCGTTCGGCACGATCTATACGCCTAACATCACACCCGATCCCGACACGGGCATCGGCCGGTGGACCGATGCCGATTTCGTCCGCGCCATGCACGAGGGGGTGGGTAAAGGCGGCGAGCACCTCTACCCGGCATTCCCTTACACGGAATACACGCGCATTGCGGAGCGCGACGTATTGGCGATTCGTGCTTATCTGAATACGCTGGCGCCGATTCACTACACGCCGCCGCGCAACGACCTCAAGTTCCCGTTCAATCAGCGTTGGTTGCTGTTTTTCTGGAAGCTCTTCAACTTTCACGAAGGCCGCTTCGTTCCCGATCCGAAGCAAAGCCCGCAATGGAACCGCGGTGCCTATCTTGTCGAAGGACTGGCGCATTGCGAGGAATGCCATACGCCGCGCAATTTCATGCAGGGTCTGAAAGCGAGCGACCGGCTTTCCGGCGAAGTTCAGGCAGGTTGGCACGCATTCAATATCACGCCCGACAAGAACTCCGGCATTGGCAACTGGAGCGACGACGATCTCGTACACTACCTATCAGTCGGCGTCGCTCCGGGACGCGCCAATGCGGCCGGCCCGATGGCGGAGGTGGTCTCGGACAGCACGCAGTTTTTGACCCCGGAGGATCTGCGCTCGATCGGCATCTACCTGCGCTCGGTGCCGCCGGTTGCCGGCGGTGACACCCACCCGCGCGATCGATGGGGCAAACCTGCCGACGATGTAACGCAATTACGCGGTACGTCGCCTGTCGGCGTGAACGGTGCGGAGCTCTTCATCGGCAACTGCGCGAGTTGTCATGACTGGAGCGGTCGCGGCATCGGCGGTGAGGCCGCATTGGCGTACCCATCGTTGATCAATAATTCGGTCGTTGGCGCAAATAATGCTTCCAACCTTGCGTTGGTGGTGCTGCACGGTGTGGCGCGCAAAACGGAGCACGCGAACGTGTTGATGCCCGGCTTCGGCAACGAGCTGAACGACGAGCAGATCGCGGCGATCGTAAACTACGTGACACAGCGCTTCGGCAATCCGCGCGCCACGTTGACAGCCGGCGACGTGGCGCAGCTGCGCGGGCGGCAGTAATACTGAGATGGTATGGAAACTGAAAGCATTTCTCTTGTTTGCCGGCATGAATCCAATGTGGCGGGCCGCGATTTCGTGGTTGGCGATCTGCATGGCTGCGTGGACGCGTTGCGCTACCTGTTGCGCGAGATCGAATTCGACGGTACGCGGGACCGGCTCTTTTCGGTCGGCGATCTGGTCGATCGAGGCAGCCAGTCGGAAGAGGCGCTGACGCTGCTCGACAAACCGTGGTTCTACCCCGTGCTGGGCAATCACGAGGAGGCGTTGTGCCTCGTGGCGGAAGGCGGCATGCGCCGCAGCTGGTGGCATGGGATTGGTGGCGAGTGGGCCGACAGCTTGTCCGAGGAGACGCTGCAGGAGTATGCGCGGCGTCTGCGCACGCTGCCGCTTGCCCGGGTCGTGGGTGCCGGTATGCGACGCTTCAATATCGTGCACGCGGAGTTCTTCGGCTCCGATCTCGACCTCGATTCGGGCGTTTTCCCGGAGCGCGTCAGGCAGCAAATGCTATGGGGCCGCGAACTGGCGCTCGGCAGTGGCGATCCCGCGCGACAGGCCGGGTTGTCGCTGACTTATTGCGGCCATACACCGATGCGCGAAATGGGGCGCATCGGCTCGCAGGTCTTCATCGACACGGGCGCATTCGCCGTGACCGGCAAGCTGACCGTGACCGAAGCGCTGACCCCACGCGCGTGGTCCGTCTCCGTCGAAACCGCCTTGGCAGAGGGCGCGTCGCACATGGCGCTGCCCTGAATCCCGCGTTCGATGCAGGTACGGCGGCTCTCGCCAAATCAAGGCTGATCCAACGCATTGCCGGCCCTTTGGCCTCTTTGCACCGTCGCTGCAGCGCGGCCATCGTTACGGTAGATTGTGACGTCGCGATGCGCGACGAAGCCGCGATGCCCGAATGATGCAATGGAGCCAACCGGATGACAGTCACAATACGAAAGGTCGAAGCGCGCGATGCCTCGCGCTGGCGCGAGCTGTGGGATGGTTACACGCGCTTTTACGAGCGGGAGCCATCGGATGAAGTGACGCACCACGCCTGGACGCGCATTCTCGACCCCGTTGCACCGGTCCATGCGATCGTCGCCGAGCGCGATGACGGCCTCGTCATCGGCATGGCCAACTACCTCGTGCACGAGAGCACCTCGCAGCTGAGGCCCGTCTGTTATCTGCAGGATTTATTCGTCGATCCGGCAATCCGCGGCGAAGGCGTCGGGGCGCACCTGATCGACTGGCTCGTCGATGAGGCGAAGCGCAACGGGTGGTCGCGACTCTACTGGAACACGAAAGAGAATAACTACCGCGCCCGGGCACTCTACGATCGCTATACACCGCACAGCGGTTTCGTGCGTTATGTGATCGACCTTCCCGCGAACTGACGCGCATCAGCCTCGCGCCAATCCCGCCGCAAGAATACGCAGTGCCGACCGAGCGCGTGGCTCGCGCACTCGCGAATGAAGCACGATATGGGATTTCGGCAACGACGGCAGCCCCGCGGCGCGGCCGACATCCACGACGCCGACAGGCGCCACGCGCCGCGCAAGCGCCGATACGGCAAGCCCGGCGGCGACCGCGGCGCCCACGGCCGCGATCCCGCCGCCCACGAACACTTCCTGCCAGGCGATGTGGGCCTGATCCAGCGTTTGCAGCACCATCGAGCGCACACCGCACGGGCCCGCGAGCATGGCAAGCGGCAACGGTGCTTCGGCCGTGCGTTTGAAGCCCGGCGCGGCGACCCATGCGAGCGGTTCGACGAAAAGTGTCTCCGCATCGCTGCGGGCGTGCCATACCGCCGTTTCGTTGGCTTCGTAGCGCACGATGCACGCATCGAGCTGCCGCTCTTCGTATTGCGCGAGGAGCGCCGCCGATAGCCCCAGGTGCATTTCCACGACCAGTTGTGGGTCATGCCGGTGCAGGCCGGCAACGAGCTGGGGCAGCTCCGGTCCCGAGACATGCTCGCTCAGACCGATGCGCAGCCGCCCGCGTTCGGTCCCGAGCGATGTGAGCGCCTGCTGGTGCGCATCGAGCAGACGGCGTGCCGATTCCAGGAAGGCATCTCCCGCGGCGGACAGCCGGACGGAGCGCGGGGTGCGCTCGAAGAGGGCCTTGCCGAGCTGGGCTTCGAGGCGCTTGATTTTGAGGCTGACGGCTGACTGAGTCGTCTCGAGCACCTCGCCCGCCCGCGTGAAGCTGCGAAGGTCCGCGACCTGGACGAAGGCACGAACGGCGTCGAGATCCAATACTTTCATTTTGGTTTGAAATGAATAAAATTCGAATCGATGACTGTTCATTATGACCGCGTGGGCTTAATCTGCCTACTCCATCGTTCATTGCGGAGACAGTCATGCCACTCACTCGTATTTCGCTCGGCGCAGGCAAATCCGAGGCATATCGCGCGGCATTGGTGGACGGCGTACAGCGCGCGCTCGTCGAAACGTTCAACGTTCCCGAGGACGATCAATTCGTGCTCGTCACCGAGCACGAACCCGGGTTCCTGGTCTACAACCGGCGCTACCTCGAGATCGAGCGCAGCGACGATTTCGTCGTCGTTCAGTTGACCGTCAGCAATACACGTGGGCTCGAGCAAAAGGAGGCACTGTACCGACGTATCGTCGATCTGCTGGCCGAGCGGCCGGGTGTGCGACGAGAGGACGTCTTCATCAATCTCGTTGAGGTGTTGCCGGAAAACTGGTCGTTCGGTCACGGTGTAGCCCAGTACGTCAAGCGTTAGATCGGCGCGCGCGCCGTTTGAGCCACGCGGTCCGGCGCCGGTGCCTATAATGGGCGGCGCCGATTTTTTCTGTTTCTCCGCCACCCGTTTCTGCTTCTGTTTCCGTCGAGCCATGAGCGAAGTGCCCCCGCCCTATGCAACGTCCAATTCAGCTCCGCACGAGGACACGCGTGCCGGTGCATTCGAGTTGGGCGGCTCGCTCTGGCTCAGCGCGGGAGGCGAAACGCTGGCCGGCGCGGCGCGCATTGCGTTGCTTGCCGCAATTCGCGAAACGGGCTCCATCACGGGCGCTGCCAAGGCAGTCGGTATCAGCTACAAAGCGGCGTGGGATGCGATCGATGCAATGAATAACCTTGCAGGTGTGGCGCTCGTCGTACGCGCGACGGGCGGCAAGGGCGGCGGCGGGACAACGCTGACCCCGCGCGGCGAACGTCTCATCGAAACGTTCCGCTTCATCGAGCGTGAGCATCGCAAGTTCATCGAACACGCGAGTGCTGACATTGAAAACTTCGCTAGCGATTGGGCACTGATAGGAAGAATCGGTATGAAAACGAGTGCGCGCAATCAGCTCGTCGGAACGATCGACTCGATCACGCACGGGGCCGTCAACGATGAAGTGACGATGAAGCTTCCGGGCGGACAGCGGATCGTTGCCGTGATTACCTGCGAGAGCACCGAAATGCTCGGGCTGATCGAGGGCGCAACGGCTTACGCACTCGTCAAGGCCTCGTGGGTCATGCTCGCCGTAGGCAGCCCTGACGGCGCGGACAGCCCGGCGGCCGTGCGTCTTTCGGCGCGCAATCAGC
Source organism: uncultured Paraburkholderia sp. (assembly GCA_966421005.1). GTDB lineage: Bacteria > Pseudomonadota > Gammaproteobacteria > Burkholderiales > Burkholderiaceae > Trinickia. Next base: position 1,821 of record CBJLAJ010000053.1, on the reverse strand, counting down.
TGCGCGGTCGCATCAGCCGGATCGTCCCCGGCGCGGTGAACACCGAAGTATCGCTGGTGCTGGATGCCGGCGACGCTGCCGCAGCGGAGCCTGCTCCCACCGTCGTCACGGCCGTTGTCACCAATGAGAGCGTCCGGGAATTGGGGCTCGCGGTCGGGATGTCCGTTATCGCGGCATTCAAAGCATCGAGCGTGATTCTCGGGACGAGCGACTGATTCGCGCGAGTTGAACTACAAACCAATGAAACCACATCGGCCCAAAGGCCCTCTTCCAAGTGCGTTGGAAGCAAACGAACTGAAACTAAGAGCGCTTGAAATGATTCTAATCATCTTCTACATAGAAGGCCTGAGACGCTTCATTCTCGGAGCTATCCGTGGCAACGATGCGATTTTTCAGCGAGAGGACAGATTAAAGCGGAAAGATGAGGGCGACAAAGAAAAGGAGGCGAGCGCATCCAAAGTCATGCGTATGGCAACCAAGATGCTGGTTGACGAAGGCGTTATTTCGAAAATCGAGAAAAAGGAGTTTATCACTCTGATCAACTACAGAAATGCCATCGGTCATGAGCCACATCAATTCACTGTGGATGTTGGCTCCTATTCCGAGCTGGCTAATATCGTGAAAAACTCAAGGCGATATGATCACACGATTCTTGGGCGTGTGCGAACGATGAGGGACAAGATTCACATGGAAGTTGGCAGTAAATCAACGATGCGCCTCAACTTTGATTTGCCTTATGTTTGAGGCTGCAGAGAAAAGTCACCTACTTGAAATAAAAAGACTCAAGAAGAAGATTTCAAAACAGGTCGAGCAGTACAAGCAGCAGGTTGACACAACTAATCAGGTTATACAGTCCATCTCGCAGGATTTGCTGGATGCGGCCCAGCCATACCATCCCAAGCACTACAAGAGAAACGAAACTCTAACCGAGAGCGGCATCAGTTGCGTAAACCAACTCTTCGGAGCAGGGGCCACTCCCTTGGCCGTAGCTCATCTCATGAAGATTTCGCTGAAGTCTTCCAGAAAATGGCACCGGAGATTTACGGCCAACCAAACAGACAGGCAGTAATTAAATTCGGCACTCCTTCGTCGGATTTTCCCGGTTTCCTCTTGCCCATTTATCAGACGTATGATATTCCTCGGGATTCTGCAATCTGACAGCGAACTGCTATGGGTGTAAAGGTCAGGAAGGTGCCGTACTACACAATGGAGCCTTCAGTCTTTCGTGGAACGGTATGGAAGGAGCACCTTGGGGCCAGAGGTGCGGTTCCCATCAACACACTTCAAAAAATCTCCTTTGACAGGCTCGCACCTGGCGAGGCACCACCTCCTCCTCCGCCTAAGCCCACCGCTGAACAGCTAAAGGCGCAGCAAGCGGAAGCGGCACGCCAAAAGTTGCTTGCCGAGCAAGCTAAAAAGCAGCAGCCGAAGCAACCACCTGAGCCACAGCCCAAGGAGGCCGAAGACCGCGAAAAACTTCCTGAGTTTGATCTTCAGGACATCCCGGGAGCTATGGATCATATTGGCTGGCCCACAGCTGCCAAGATTGCCAGAAGATGGTTCCACGGCCCTGCTCATATTTGGGATGACGATCTTGACTCTGCTCAACCGATTGACGATACAACAATCACCCTCGCTTGGGCTTTGAAATTCGAAGGCGTCAAAAAGAGGTTTAATCAACTTCTTGATCTCATTTATTCAAAAAATGCACATGCCGTACTAAGGAAGAAGATTCTTCAGCACGCGACAGAGGCTTTTACGAGGACTTCCAGCGCCGATCCAGCCTTAGGTTTTGATACAACGACCTTCACCACGGATTTG
>CBJLAJ010000052.1:0-31348 GCA_966421005.1 uncultured Paraburkholderia sp. | reverse complement strand
CATCGTACTATTTGGCAGGAAATGACATAGCCGGGCAGATTGAGCCGAGTCTGAGGCGCAAAAACATCAACGATAACGAAACGATTGAGATATATCGCAAAAAATCGGACTATCTGCCCAATCAACAGGCAGTGGACAAGCCAATAGACACTAGACGCGGCATGTTTGGTAAATTTTTAGAAAAAGATGTTTATTGGCCGGTCTACAACAGGTCATACAACGGATGGAGGGCGAAGCACAATCGAGGTGAGGATTTTATGATATATAGCAAACCTCAACTCTACAAGCTCAAAAACCCCATCACGATCGAACTCGGAACGATATGCCGACGATACGACAATACTTCAAAAAGTCAGTAAAGAATGTGCTTTTGATTGCTGCCGCAATCATGGCCGCCTTTTTGTTGGCATTGTTTCTTGCTTGGGCTCTGCCGTCAAATGGACCCAACCTGAGAATGTTCTTCTGGTTATTCTATGCGAAAGAAATTGGTATTGGCATTGCTACTATAACAACGGTCTTCTTTCTTTATAAGACATACAGGGTCTACAGAACAGAACAATCGTTCTCGAAAGAGCTGCTTAAGATGGCTCCAACTTTGGCTATTTGGGCTGCTGCCTTTCTTGCCTCGTCAACCTATTTATACAATTTTTTCCATCAAGCCGACTGCGAGCGGTACAATTACACCGAAAGACTTAATGGTGGATTAAAGGAAATTGGCGGTAAGAAATACAACATTAGCATCTGCGGAACAGGGGTGCGCAACAGCCGTTTCTTCGGTGAGGGGTTGGATAGAGTGCAGCTAACCGTCAGGGATGGACATGGCTCCGTGCTGGCAAGAAGGTATTACAAGATACTTCTTGGCGACACCTTGGGGCATAAACCATTGCAGATAAATCAAAACAGTATTCACTATTTTGATGATTCAGACTCCTACGCCGAACAAGGAACCATTTCCATTCCGCCGACAATTCATGATTGGATAGGGGCTAGGATTCCCATCCTTAATTAAAAAAGCACCTTCGGGTGATTTTTGTTTTCCGATAGATCGGCCCATCCTCGAGGCTCGAGCGGGCGACTCAACGCGCCGCGAGCGCGTGAAGCGAAGGGTTGTCTTCCACTTTGCCGTCGTGCAGCCGGATGACCTGATCGCCGAATGCCGCCACGTCGGCGGCATCGTGCGTGATCAATACCATTGGAATATCCAGGCGGGCCTGGAGCTCGGAGAGTTCGCGCCGCGTCCGCTCCCGCATGCCGGCGTCGAGCGCGGCGAACGGTTCGTCGAGCAGCAGCATGCTGGGTTGGGAAACCAGTGCGCGTGCAAGCGCAACGCGTTGTTTCTGGCCGCCCGACAATTGCGCGGGATAGTTGCCCGCAACGCTGCCGAGCGCGAACGCATCGATCCAGTAATCGACCGCTTCTTGCGCGTGCCGTGCTCCGGGGTTGAGCCAGCCGCGCCGCAACGAAAAGCCGATATTCTGCCGGACGTTCAGATGCGGGAAGAGCGCATAGTCCTGAAAGAGATAGGCCGCGTCGCGTTCGCGCGCCGGTAGATCGATGCCGCGCCCCGAGTCGAAAAGCGTCTTCCCCGCGAGCGAGATGACGCCTTCGTCGGGCGATAGCAGACCCGCGATCGCCTGCAACGTCAGTGTCTTGCCAGCCCCCGATGGACCGAACAACACGACACGGCTGCAGTGCGCCTCGAACGAGACGTCGAGCGTAAAGCACCGCTCGCGCGTGACGAGTGTTTTGCGGATAGCGACGAAGAGGCTCATGTGCGTGCGTGGACAGTCCGTGCGATAGACATGGAGCCGTACGATCCTTCCATTTTCAGCGCGAAGTCAAAAGCGAATGTTGTGGGACGAGCCGCCCGGCGACGAGCAGCACCGCGACACAGACGACAGAGGTCACGAGCACGAGCGTATTGGCGGTGGCATCGTCGCCCGCCTGCACGGCGGCGTAGACGGCGACCGATAGCGTTTGCGTGCGCCCGGGCAGGTTACCCGCGATCATGAGCGTGGCGCCGAACTCGCCCAGCGCGCGCGCGAAAGCCAGCAATCCGCCAGCGAGGATACCGCGCGCGGCGAGCGGCAGCGTGACGCGGAAAAAAAGCGCTGTTTCGCCGAGGCCCAGCGTGCGGGCGGCCTGTTCGAATTGCGGCTCCACTGCTTCGAATGCCGCGCGCGCAGATTTCAGTACGAGCGGAAACGCGGCCACCATCGCGGCGATGACAGCACCCTGCCAGCTGAAAACGAGGTGAATGCCCAGCGACTCGAGCTGCCCACCCAGCACGCCGCGCCGGCCGAGCAGCACCAGGAGGTAATACCCGAGCACCGTGGGGGGCATGACGAGCGGCAACGTCAGCAGCGAATCGACGATGTCGCGCGCGGCCGAGCGCCAACGCGCGAGCGCGAGCCCGACCGCGACGCCAAGCACGAGATCGAGTGCGGTGGCCCATCCGGCGACTTTCAGCGAGAGAAGGAGGGGAGTCCAGGCTTGTTCCATCATCGGTTCGATCCCGACGACGCGATCATGCGCCGCATGCGATAGCGTTCAGACATCTTTCATTGCGGGGCCGGTTTGAAGCCGTATTGGGCCAGCGTACTTTGCCCGGCCGGCGAGCGAATGTAATCGACGAATGCCTTGGCTTCGCCCGCGCGCGGGCTTGCTTTCACGATAGCGATCGGGTAGGTGATCGGTTGGGGCGTTGGCACCGTTGCCGCGACTTTCACGCGCTGCGCGGCGATGGCCGCATCCGTGCCGAAGACGAATCCGGCCTCGACTTCACCGCGCGCCACGTAATCGAGGCATTGTCGAACGTTGGTTGCCAGCACGGCCTTCGCCTTGATCGCTTCCCAGAGCTGCTTGCTGTCGGATTCCAGTGCTTTTTGCGTGTAGCGACCCGCGGGCACCGATGCCGGATCGGCCAGGGCGACGCGCGTCACATCCGCGCGCGTGGCGAGCTCGTGTGGCGTCTTCAGCGCCAGCTTGCCATCGGTTGGAACGATCATCACCAGCGAATTTGCGGCGAAATCGACACGCGATGCCGTGTCGATCACACCCGCGCGCACGGCCTTGTCCATGGCCGTCTGATCTGCGGACGCGAAGACGTCGGCGGGCGCGCCGTTCGCAATTTGCTGCATGAGAATGTCCGATGCGCCGAAGTTCAGTATCACTTTCGTTCCGGGATGTCGTTGCTCGAACGCTGCGGCGACACGCTTGAAGGCATCAGTCAGGCTCGCGGCCGCTGACACGACAAGTTCGTCGGCGCGGGCCGCCTGATGAAACAGACAGCCGAGCGCCACGGCGCCTGCTGCGGTGAAGCGAGCGGCGATGCGCCGAGCGGTAGACGAAAGAACAATCATGACGCACAGGGTCGGAATGAAAACGCTATCGTAATATAACCAAGGTTATAACGCTCGACGTGGCGGCGCGGGATCGGTGGTATTGGGGCAAGCGACAAGGTGGATGGCGTAATAACGCCAGACGCGAAGCGGCCTCGGGGTCTTCAGGCCAGGCCCGGCGCCAGTGTCGCGTCGCGCGGCACGACGGCCGCGGGGGCGCGACGCGGCGCCTCGATGCGGGCTTTCCAGCGGGCGCGAATGAAGGGTCGCTCGCGGCCCGACAGGTGAAGGGCCACGTGGGTGATCCAGCGCTGCGTCGGAACGCGCACGTCGTGCAGCGCAACGGCCAGCATCAATAGGCTGATCGCGACGGGGACGACCGACAGTTTGCCCGGCCGCGCATTCCACGCGTACCGGACGAACAAGACCGCGACGAGGGCGCCTACACCGCAACCCGCCACGGCTTCCGATGGCGAGTGCGCATCCAATACGACGCGCGAGAGGCCGACCGCGACGCCCGCGGCCAGCCCCATGGCGATACCGGCGATACGCGCCCTTGTACGAGCCGGCACGAGAATGAGAAAGATGCCGACGGGATAGACGGCGGTCGAGAGCATGGCATGGCCGCTGACACCGGTGAAATCCCAGGCCCGCACACCCACGCCCCAGCCGAGAAAGGCGATTTTCGTCAGCGCGACGATGCCGACCGCGCCAGCGAGAAGGCCCAACCAGGCAAGCGCGAGCCGCCACGTGTAGCCGAGCATGAGCCACAACGCAATCGTGAGTGCGAGCGGCAGTGTCAGACCCGCGCCGCCGAGGCGCGTAATCGAATACCAGAGGTGAAGCGGCAGGTCATACATAGCGGGCGTGCCGTTCGCTTGCTGCGTTCGGCTTGATCATACGTTCACAACGCGCGAGCCAGCCCGGAGGACGACAGAAAAACGTGCGCGAACGAACAGAGTATAACGGCAGCGCCCGCGAGACGAGCACGGGTGATCCACAGGGGGTACTATTGTGCGTTGCGTCATGAAAGACGGCGGCCCGCACGGTCGTACCTTGGGAGATTCCGTAGATGACGAAAGGTCTCAGTAAAATCTGGCTTCGCAGCATTAAACGGCTCGTATCGACACAAGCGGAGTATTTGCGCGCCGCAACAAAAAAGCAGCGTCGTTCGCGCACGGACGCCGCTAGCAAAGCTGCGGCCGCGAAGCGGCGCGAAGCACCTGAATCGCGTGTGCGTCCGCGTGCCGCGGCATGGGCCAAGGGAAGCTGGACTCGCTCGTTTCATTCGGCGCCCCCGTTGCCGGGGCGCCTAGTCAATCATTTGTCCTATGGCCTCTACCGGCCGCCGGCGAAGTCCACGCTGAAGATGCCGCTCGTCGTCATGCTTCACGGCTGCAAACAGACGATCGACGAGTTCGCCGCGGGCACGCGCATGAATTTGCTTGCCGATGCGCAAGGTTTCGCCGTTGTCTATCCCGAGCAGTCGCCTCACGCGCACGCGCATCGATGTTGGCATTGGTATGACGATCGCGATACGGCGGGGCGCGGCGAAGCGCGCGCGGTGGTTTCGCTGATCGACGCCCTGATCGATGAGTATGGTTTCGACCCGGAACGGATCTATGCGGTCGGCCTTTCGGCGGGGGGCGGACTTGCCTCGCTGCTCGCGCTGCACTGGCCTCAGCGTTTTGCCGCTGTCGCATTGCACTCCGCCCCGGCGTTTGGCGAAGCTCATTCCGGCATGACGGCAATGGACGTGATGCGGCGGGGAGCGCGGCGGGATCCGTTGACGCTCGCGGCAGCCGCAGTCGATCAGGCGGTTTATCCGGGCATGCCGGCCGTCATCGTCCAGGGCGATTCGGACGCAGTGGTGGCCCCTCGAAACGCGGATCAGCTGACGGCTCAGTTCCTCTATTTGAATGGCCTTGTCGACGCCGAAGGCGCGCCGAAACTCGGGGCTTTGCGCGAGACACGGAGTGCGGACGTCCTCATTCACGATCATGCGGCGCGCGGGCGACGCGTCGTCCGTCTTTGCAAGGTTCCCGGCCTCGGCCATGCCTGGGCTGGCGGCGACGAAGCGATTCCGTTCCACTCGCCCAAAGGGCCAGATGCGAGCGCACTGATCTGGGAATTCCTGCGATACCAGCAACGGCAGCAGGAGAGCACGCCGGTGCGCCGCCGCGCCGCCGCGGCCGGTCGGTGAAGCAGCGCTTGCCACGGCGGCCGTCAACGTGCGCGCCGCGCCGGTGACTGATGCGAAAACGCCACACCGACGGGCCTCTGAGAAAAAGCCCCTGGCGCATATCTAGGGTTTTCCCTATAATGCGGGTAAATACCTAGGTGTCAGCACCTAATCCAGCGAGGTCCATCATGTTTCTGCTCAGCCGCTTGTTCCTGTTCCTGACGAAGACCGCTGACGAGCGCAAGAAAGCCCGCGACGATGCGTATCTCGCGGAAGCCACCGATCTCTACGATCTCGAATACCGGATGCGCAAGCTCGATCGCGAGGCGTCGATTCCTTCGACGGCATGGTTGAGCCATCGTTGATGGCACACCCTCCGGCTGCCGCGCGTCAGCGCGCGCCGGAGTGGGGTTCACTGTTGCCGTTCGCCGGGCTCGGCTGCTCGGCGCCGAAGCATCCCCGATACGTCGCGTAAAACGAACAGTAAAGCATCGTCGTCAGCATGATCGTGACGGGAAAGAGCGCCACGACCACAAACGCGCCGGCGCCTAGTGCGTCCATCACCAGCGAAACGACAATCGAGGTCAACGTCATCGTGGCGAACCACAGCGCCGCATAGACGATGAAGGCACCGCGGTTGCGCCAACAGCTGACCACGCTGAAGAACATCGCCTTCACGGGCGGTACGTCATGCCATGCCGCCAGCACGGGCGCGAACCAGAACAACATCGCAACCGGCACGTAACAGGCAAGCGCCACCAGCCCGCCGAGGGGCACCTCGGGCCCGGGCGTCGGCGGCGCTTTATCGACGGTGCCCAACATCAATGTGAAGAGCGTCCCGCCATCCACGAGCGCGGACGCCGCAAAGACGAGCACGATCGCCACCACGTATAGCGCGCCAAGCTTCAGCAGCCGCCGGGCGGCAAGCCCCCCATACGAATGGAAGCCATCGATCAGGACGGTCGGCAACACCGCCTTGCCCGCGACCGTATCGCGGCAGGCCGCCATGAAGCCCACCGCTACGCCGGGAATAAAGGCGAGCGGCAGCACGCCGCCGAGCAGCGGGATCTTCGAGACCAGCCACATCGCCAACAGATAGGTCGAGAAAATCGTCAGAAAAGCCAGCGGATTTCTGCGAAAAAGCCAGATGCCTTGCCGGTACCAGGCGTAGCCGGTCTTCGCCGGAACTTCGATCAATTGCATAGGGAAGAAGCGTCCGGAGCCGACGCGGCACGCAGCCGCGCGAGCAGGACGCGCTCGAAATGAGTCGGGTCGTGGGGCTGCAACATCGCCGCCGCCCGCGGCAAATAGAAGTCGTAAAGGCGCGAGACCCAGAAGCGGTAGGCGCCCGCGCGCAGCATATCGTTCCAGTGGCGGCATTCCTCGGGTGTGAACGGACGCACCGTCTGGTAGGCGCGCAGCATCGCCTCCAGTCGTACGGCGTCGAGTTGTCCCGTCGACAGTTCGATACACCAATCATTGACCGTTACGGCGACATCGAAAAGCCACTTGTCGCAGCCCGCGAAATAGAAATCGAAAAAACCGCCCAGGCGCACACGGTGGCCGGTGCCGGGCTCCGCCGGAGCGAACAACACGTTGTCCCGGAACAAGTCGCAGTGGCAGGGCCCACCCGGCAGCGCGGCGTAATCGGGCGACCCGAAAAACCGCGTTTGATGCGCCAGCTCGCTGACCAGCAAGTCGCGCTGCGCCCCGGAGACGAAAGGCACGATGGCGGGGACCGTTTCCGTCCACCATTCGAGGCTGCGCAGATTCGGCTGATGAGACGCGAAATCGCGGCCGGCCAGATGCAGACGCGCCAGCATTGCGCCAACCTCCTCGCAGTGCTCGACCCCGGGGCTGAGTTCGGCCGCGCCTTCGAGCCTCGTGACGATTGCCGCCGGTTTGCCGTGGAGCATGCCGAAGAGCGCGCCGTCATCGCGGCGGATCGGATCAGGGACCGGCACGCTATGGGAGGCGAGGTGGCGCATCAGATCCAGGTAGAACGGCAACTGAACGGCAGTGAGCTTTTCGAAAACGGTGAGGACGTATTCGCCGCGCGTCGTCGTCAGAAAAAAGTTGCTGTTTTCAATGCCGGAGTTGATGCCGCGTAGCTCGACGACATCGCCGAGATCGTAGTGCCGCATCCACGTGCAGAGGTCGGCTTCGGTGACGACGGTAAAGACAGCCATGCGCAAAAAGACTTCGAATTCGGGGTGAACGGGCGGTCGGGGAAAGCGCTGCGTCAGGCCATGGCGCTCATCCCCCATAGTGTCAGCACTCGGCCCCGCTCCTCGGGGCGGCTTTGCCCCCGGCAAGCGTCAGGGCCGGGCGATGCGGCGGGCGGGATCAGTAGCGCAGGTTGATCGATGGCAAACGCGTACTGGGTTGGCCATTATCACGTACTTTCGGCGAGGTATCGGGCGGCGCGCTCATCTGATAGTGCGTCCCGAAATTCGAGCGGACATCGATTTCGACCGGTTTGCCCTTATCGCGATATTCAGTGATGACGGTGCCGCTCGGACTCTTTTCGTAATAGCTCGGGGTGCGCGGCACGTTGATGTCGACTTTCGACGAGACTTCCGCTGCCGGACGGTTGATCGCTTCCAGATCGGGCAGGCCGGCGGCTTCATTGGCGGCGTGGCGCTGCGCGCGCGTCTGGGCGTCGTTGGCGGGTTGCGCCGCCGCGGCCGGATTCACCGCGGCACACCACGCGGCGATCGCTACGGCGACGGGAAGATACGGCTTCATGATTTTTTCTCCGAGGGAATCTCTCGATTCTAGCAAATGCGCCCCCGGTTCCGGCGCCTCTCCGCATGTTTTGCGTGTGTCAGGAGCCGGTTGGCGCGAGCGGCGTGGCCTCGGCAGCACTGCGGTTCGTGGTAATGTCGTTGCATCGAGCGAGGCGAATGAAAAATGAAAAACGACATGAATGTGAAACAGCACGCGGGGCCGTTGCGCCCGAGCGATATTCCGACGGAATCCTTCACCGATGCGGCGCAGGCTGTCGCCCGGCTGTCCGCCGTGTACGAAGCGAATACGGCGTTTTTGCGCGACGCGTTCGCGCGTTATCGGCGCAACGAACCGTTTGTCGAGCGCGTGCGCGCCTGTTATCCATTCGTGCGGTTGCAGACCGAGGTCAACACGCGTGTGGATTCGCGTCGCTCGTATGGGTTCGTCGCCGGACCTGGCGTTTATGAAACCACCGTTACGCGGCCCGATCTCTTTGGCAATTACTACCGCGAGCAACTGCGGCTGCTTGCCAAGAATCACAACGTATCGATCGAAGTGGGCGTTTCGCAGCAACCCATTCCGATTCACTTCGCCTTCGCCGAAGGCATCCATCTCGAAGGCGACCTCGGGCGGGACAGGCTCATGGCGATGCGGGACGTCTTCGATACGCCCGATCTCGCGGCGCTCGACGATCGCATCGTCAACGGCACTTACGAGCCGCTGCCCGGCGAACCGTACCCGCTCGCGCTTTTCACGGCGCCGCGCGTGGATTTCTCGCTGCATCGGCTCAGGCACTACACCGCGACTTCGCCGACGCATTTCCAGAACTACGTGCTCTACACGAACTACCAGTTCTATATCGACGAATTCACGAAGCTTGGTCACTCGCTGATGTCGCGTACCGACGATGAGGAACTGCGCGCCTATCGCAGCGAGTACACCTCATTTGTCGAGCCGGGCGATGTCGTGACCTACAACGCCAACCTCGGCGAGCAGCCCGATGAAGGAACGGTGCCGGTCCGATTGCCGCAGATGCCGGCTTATCACCTCAAGCGTGCCGACGGCAGCGGGATCACGATGATCAACATCGGAGTCGGGCCGTCGAATGCAAAGACGATCACCGATCACATCGCCGTCTTGCGGCCGCATGCCTGGATCATGCTCGGCCACTGCGCGGGCTTGCGCAACACGCAGCGCCTTGGCGACTATGTGCTCGCGCACGGCTACGTTCGGGAAGATCATGTGCTCGACGCGGACTTGCCGCTATGGGTGCCGATTCCGGCGCTGGCGGAAGTGCAGGTCGCGCTCGAACGCGCGGTGGCCCATGTGACGCGGCTCGAGGGTGCCGAACTCAAGCGCGTGATGCGCACGGGCACGGTGGCCAGCGTCGATAACCGCAATTGGGAGCTGCGCGATCATCGCGAGCCCGTGCAGCGGCTGTCGCAAAGCAGGGCCGTTGCGCTCGACATGGAAAGCGCGACGATTGCGGCGAACGGCTTTCGTTTTCGGGTGCCCTACGGCACGTTGCTTTGCGTGTCGGACAAACCGTTGCACGGCGAACTCAAGCTTCCCGGTATGGCCGATCAGTTCTACCGCGCGCAGGTGGACCAGCACCTGCAGATCGGCGTGAAGGCGATGGAGCTTTTGCGAATGAACGGTCTCGATCGCCTGCACAGCCGCAAGCTGCGCAGCTTTGCCGAGGTGGCGTTTCAGTAGGCGGTCACTGAGCTTTGATCAGCACCGCGCGGCGCACCAGCCAGGCTCGTCGCCTTCAAAGACTGGCCGTAGCCGCGCAGGCCCACCCTGTCACAAATAGAACATCCGATCCTCGTCGGACTTCGCGGGTGTCTGGGGCTCCGTTTCCTCGCGATCCTCGTAGAACGCGAGCACGGCTTCCAGCACCTGGTCAGGGTCGTCGATGACCTGCATGAGGTTCATGTCCTCGGGGTTGATGAGGCCCATCGGCACGAGTGCGCTCTCGAACCATGCGAGCAAGCCTTTCCAGAACTCGGCGCCCACGAGAATGATGGGAACGTGCCGCGACTTCTTCGTCTGGATCAGCGTCAGCACCTCGGCAAGCTCGTCGAGCGTCCCGAAACCGCCAGGCATGACGATCACGGCATCCGAGTTCTTGACGAACGTGACTTTACGCGTGAAGAAGTGGCGAAAGCGCAGCGAGATATCCTGCCACTGATTGCCGGATTGCTCGTGCGGCAACTCGATATTGAGGCCCACCGATGGTGCCTTGCCCGCATGGGCGCCCTTGTTCGCGGCGGCCATGATGCCCGGCCCTCCGCCCGAAATGACGGCGAAACCCGCATCCGAGAGCTTGCGCGCGATTTGCGTGGCGAGCTTGTAGTAGGGCGAGTTCGGTTTGAGCCGGGCCGAACCGTAGATGCTCACGGCCGGGCGGATCTCCGAGAGGTACTCGGTAGCCTCGATGAACTCTGCCATAATCGTGAACATCTGCCACGATGCGCGGGCCTTTTTGGCTGTCGCGCGTTCTTGGTCTGCGAGCGATCGCAGGCTCGGAATCACTTTTCTTCTCTTGTTCATAATGCCTGTAGAACGGAACCTGGAAGGTAAGACCCTCGTATTGGTCGACGGATCGAGCTATCTCTACCGGGCTTACCATGCAATGCCTGACTTGCGGGGTCCTGACGGCGAGCCGACGGGTGCGCTCTATGGAATCGTCAACATGTTGCGGCGCATGCGCAAGGACGTCACGGCAGAGTATAGCGCGTGCGTGTTCGACGCCAAGGGCAAGACGTTCCGCGACGACTGGTATCCGGAGTACAAAGCGCATCGTCCGCCCATGCCCGAGGACCTCGCGAAGCAGATCGAGCCGATTCACTTCGCGGTGCGCGCGCTCGGCTGGCCGCTCTTGATGGTGGACGGCGTGGAGGCCGACGATGTCATCGGCACGCTCGCAGCCGAGGCTGAGCGCCGCGGTATGAACGTGCTGATCTCCACCGGCGACAAGGATCTGGCCCAGCTCGTGAGCGAGCGCGTGACGCTCGTCAACACGATGACGAACGAAACGCTCGACCGCGACGGCGTGATCGCCAAATTTGGCGTGCCGCCCGAGCGGATCGTCGATTACCTCGCGCTCATCGGCGATACGGTCGACAATGTTCCCGGCGTCGAAAAATGCGGGCCGAAGACGGCCGTGAAATGGCTGACACAGTACGAGACGCTCGATGGCGTCGTCACTCATGCCAGCGAAATCAAGGGTGCCGTGGGCGATAACCTCCGGCGCGCGCTCGATTTCCTGCCGCTGGGCAAGAAACTCGTGACCGTTGAACGGGCCTGCGATCTTAAAAATCATGTCGAGTCGATCGAGGCGTCGCTCGTCGCGCGCCCGGAGTCGCCGCTCGAGCTGCGCGAGCTGTTCATGCGGCACGGCCTCAAGACCTGGCTGCGCGAGATCGAGGCGTTGATCGAGCGGGCCGAGGAGGTGCAGGGCGTGGAGCCCGGCGCGGCGGACCTGCTGGCGGCCGAAGCCGCGCCGACCATCGACGCGCCGCGTTGCTACGAAACCGTTCAGACCTGGGAACACTTCGACGCGTGGCTCGAAAAGATCGAGTCGGCGCCGATCACGTCGTTCGACACGGAGACGACTTCCCTCGACCCGATGGTCGCGCAGATAGTCGGGATTTCGCTCTCGGTCGGCGCCGGCTGCGCCGCTTATATTCCATTGGCGCACCGCGGACCGGACGCGCCCGAGCAACTGCCGCGCGACGAAGTGCTTGCCAGACTGAAGCCCTGGCTCGAGAACCCCGAGCGCAAAAAACTCGGGCAGCACCTGAAGTACGACGAGCAGGTGCTCGCCAATCACGGCATCGCGTTCGATGGCATCGAACACGACACGCTGCTTCAATCGTACGTGCTCGAATCGCATCGGACCCACGATATGGACAGCCTTGCGATGCGCCACCTCGGCGTGAAGACGATCAAGTACGAGGACGTTGCGGGAAAGGGCGCGCAGCAAATCGGTTTCGACGAGGTGCCGCTCACCGCGGCGGCCGAGTATGCCGCGGAAGATGCCGATATCACCTACCAGCTGCATACGGCGCTTTATCCGCAAGTCGAAGCGGAGCCCGGCCTGCTGCATGTCTATCGAAACATCGAGATTCCGACATCGCGCGTGCTGCGCAAGATCGAGCGCAACGGTGTCCTGATCGACAGCGAGCGGCTGCGGCAACAGAGCAGCGAAATAGCGGGGCGGCTCATCGAGCTCGAGGGTGAAGCGTACGCGCTCGCGGGCGGCGAATTCAATCTCGGCTCGCCCAAGCAGATCGGCCAGATCTTTTTCGAGCGTTTGCAACTGCCGGTGATCAAGAAGACCCCGAGCGGCGCGCCATCGACCGACGAAGAAGTGTTGCAAAAGCTCGCTGAAGACTACCCGCTGCCGAAGCTGCTGCTCGAACACCGCGCACTATCGAAGCTGAAGTCCACTTATACCGACAAGCTGCCGCGCATGGTCAACGCCAGGACCGGGCGCGTCCATACCAACTACGCGCAAGCAGTGGCTGTCACGGGGCGACTCGCCTCGAACGATCCGAACCTTCAGAACATCCCCGTGCGCACGTCCGAGGGCCGCCGCATTCGCGAGGCTTTCATCGCGCCGCCGGGCAGCAAGCTCGTGTCGGCCGACTACTCGCAAATCGAATTGCGGATCATGGCGCATATCTCGGGCGACGAATCGCTGCTGCGCGCGTTCGCCGAGGGCGAAGACATTCACCGCGCAACGGCCGCCGAAGTTTTCGGCGTTACGCCGATCGAGGTGACGAGCGACCAGCGGCGGATCGCGAAAGTCATCAATTTCGGGCTGATCTACGGGATGAGCTCGTTCGGACTTGCGTCGAATCTAGGCATTACGCGCGATGCCGCGAAACTCTATATCGACCGCTATTTCGCCCGTTATCCAGGCGTCGCGCGCTATATGGACGATACGCGGGCGAGCGCCAAGCAAAAGGGATATGTCGAAACGGTGTTCGGCCGGCGGCTCTGGCTGCCCGAAATCAACGGTGGCAACGGACCGCGCAGGCAAGCGGCCGAGCGTGCGGCGATCAACGCGCCGATGCAGGGTACCGCGGCCGATCTGATCAAGATGTCGATGATCGCGGTGCAGGCGTGGCTCGAACGCGAGAAGGCCGCCAGCCGCATGATCATGCAAGTGCACGACGAACTCGTGCTCGAAGTCCCCGACGATGAATTGCCGACCGTGCGCGAAAAGTTGCCGCAATTGATGTGCGGCGTGGCCGAGCTCAAGGTGCCGCTCGTGGCCGAAGTTGGCGCGGGCGCGAATTGGGAAGAAGCGCATTGATGCGCTGACCGGCCTGACCCAGGAGAGCGGCCCACCAGCCAGGTCGCTTTTCGCTGCGAGGTCCCCTCATGCGCGCTCCCTACACGGTGCGAGCGCAGGCAAAGAATCAGCAACGGCAGATACGGAGAATCAGCATGCATCGTTTCGTTGTCGTGGGAGGAGGTGCGGGAGGACTCGAGCTGGCAACGCGGCTTGGCGACCGCTATGTCCGTCGAAAGCGCAATGGCGCGCCCGGCGCGCTCGTGACGCTCGTCGATCGGTATCCGACACATATCTGGAAGCCGCTCTTGCACGAGGTGGCCGCGGGCAGCATGGATCCGTTCACGCAAGAGCTCGAGTATGCGGCGCAGGCGCGCTGGCATGGCTTCGAGTTTCAGCAAGGCGAGCTGATCGGGCTCGATCGCGCGGCCAGGCGCATCGTGCTCGGGCCGCTTCGCGACGACGATGGCGGGGAGCTCTTGCCGCAACGCGAGCTCGAGTACGACACGCTCGTGATCGCCATCGGCAGTACGACGCATTTTTTCGGCGTCCAAGGTGCCGAAGAACACTCCATCGCGCTCGATACGGTCGGCCAGGCCGAGCGTTTTCGCAAGCGGCTCATCGCGGCTTGCATGCGGGCCGAGCATCGCGCGCACGAGACGGTCGAAAGCGGTCCGGGAACATCGCCCACGACTGAACCGCGCATCCAGGTGGCCATCGTCGGTGGCGGCGCCACGGGCGTCGAGTTATCGGCGGAATTGCGCAATACGGCGCAAGTGCTGTCGGCTTACGGTCTGCATAAGCTCGATCCGCGGCATGACATCGGTATCGTGCTGATCGAGGCGGGGCCGCGCATTCTACCGGCGCTGCAAGACCGTGTGTCGAGTGCGACGGCGCAGTTGTTGAACGAGCTCGGCGTGAAACTGATGATCGGCGAAACGGTGGCCGAGGTGGCGCCGGGCCTCGTGCGCACGGCGAGCGGCAAGACCGTGCGTGCCGATCTGACGGTCTGGGCGGCCGGTATCAAGGCGCCTGCCGTGCTGGCAAATCTGGACGGCCTGCCCATCACGCGGCTTGGCCAGTTGTCGGTGCGGCGTACGCTCCAAACGGAAATCGACGACAACATCTTCGCTTTGGGCGACTGCGCGGCATGCCCGTGGCCCGGCAACGAGCGCAACGTACCGCCACGGGCGCAGGCCGCGCATCAGCAGGCGAGTTTTCTGTTACGGGCGCTGCGCAGCCGGCTCGAGGGCCGGCCGTTGCCGGAATTCACTTATCGCGATTTCGGCTCGCTCGTCTCGCTCGGCCATTTCAGCGCGGTCGGGAACCTGATGGGCGGCGTCATTGGCGGCAGCATGCTGATCGAGGGGCTTTTCGCGCGCTTCATGTATATGTCGCTTTATCGGCTTCATATCGCGGCGTTGCATGGCTACCCGCGCATGGTGCTCGATACGTTCGCGCATTGGCTACGGCGCACCACGCTGCCACGTGTGAAGCTGCATTGATTCCGAGGAACGGCTGCGCGGTTCGACATTGCCGCGCAGCCGGCGCCCACACCAACGCGCGTGCGACGGTGCTCGTCGATCAGGGATTCGGCCCGGTCGCAACAGGGCGGGAAGGCTCGGCACACCATTCACTCCACGACCCGGGATACAGGGCGGCGCCATGCAGCCCCGCGATCTCCATCGCTAGCGCGTTATGGCAGGCCGTGATTCCCGATCCGCATTGCAGCACCACGTGCTCCGGTTGCGTCGAGCCCACCACGGCCTTGAATTCGTCGCGCAGCGTGTGAGCGGGTTTGAAACGGCCGTCGGCGGTCAGATTGTCCTTGAAGAAGCGATTGACCGCGCCGGGAATGTGCCCGGCAACCGGATCGATCGTCTCGTTTTCACCGCGATAGCGGTCCGCCGATCGCGCGTCGACGACAAGCCGCTCGTGAGTCGAGAGATTTTGTTCGAGCGCATGCGCATCGACGGTGACGGCGAGCGGCGCGCCCGCTTTGAAGTTGCCTTGCTTGCGCGCTGGCGACTGTGTCTCGAGTGCGTATCCGGCGGCCTGCCATGCCTGTAAGCCGCCATCGAGCAGGGCCACCGAATCATGACCGAGCCAGCGCAGCAACCACCAAAGGCGGGACGCGAAAGTCCCGCCTTGCGCGTCATAAGCGACGACCTGCTGGCCTTGCATGAGCCCGTGCGAAGCGAGCGTATCGACGAGTGCCGCGCGCTCCGGCAGCGGATGCCTGCCGTTCTTGCCCGTCTTCGCCCCCGATAGGTCGCGATCGAGATGCAGATAGTGCGCACCTGGGATATGACCGCCAGCGTAGGCTTTTTCGCCGGCGTCGGGGCTTGCCAGATCGAAGCTGCAGTCGAATACCAGCACGCTCTCGGGGGCGCTTGCCAGCCGTTCGGCAAGGTTGGCGGCCAGAATCAGCGTCGTGTAATGGGTGTGCGGCATGATGATCCTCGTTGGACGACGAACTTCGTTGAGACACCGTTTACTTTCAGTCTAGACAAAAAGGCGGGCAAGGAGGGGAACCTCCTTGCCCGCCATCGACCTGCAATAGCCGAGCTGCGATCGGCCAGGACCGGAAGGACTAGATATTGCCGAGTTCGCGCCGCAAGAACTCATGGAAGTGCTGCATGCCATCTTCCATCGGGCTTTGATACGGTCCGACCTGAGATTCGCCACGCCGCATCAGCGCGAGCCGCCCGGCGTCCATGCGTTCGGCGATTTCATCGTCCTCGCGCGCGGTTTCCATATACGCGGCGCGCTCGGCCTCGACGAATTCACGTTCGAAGAGCGCAAACTCCTCGGGATAGTAGAACTCCACGATGTTCGTGGTCTTGCGCGGGCCGCGCGGAATCAGCCACGAGACGACCAGAACGTGTGGATACCACTCGATCATGAGACCAGGGTAGTAGACCATCCAGATCGCGCCGTATTCGGGTGCCTGCCCGTCGCGCACGCGCAGTACCTCGTCATGCCACTTCCGGTAGACGGGGCTGCCCGCTTTCGCGAGCCCGGCATTGACGCCGACAGTCTGCACGCTGTACCAGTTGCCGAATTCCCAGGTCAGGTCGTCGCAGTTGACGAAGCTGCCGAGCCCGGGATGGAACGGGGCGACATGATAGTCCTCGAGGTAGACCTCGATGAACGTCTTCCAGTTGTAGTTGCACTCGTGCACTTCGACGTGATCGAACATGTAGTTCGAAAAATCGAAGTTGCGGCGCGCGCCGAGATTCGCCAGATCTTTCGCGACATCGCGGCCCTGGGCCTCGAAGAGCAGCCCGTGCCAGTTCTGGAGCGGCGTTGCGCCGAGGTTCAGGCACGGGTTGTCCGCGAAGTGCGGAGCGCCGAGGAGTTCGCCGTCGAGATTGTAGGTCCAGCGGTGCAACGGGCAGACGATGTTTTCAGCCTGTCCGCGGCCGTTGAGCATGATGGCCTGCCGGTGCCGGCATACGTTCGACAGCAACTCGATCTCCGAGCGCTGGTTGCGTACGAGCACGCGGCCTTCGCTCTCGCTCGGCAGCGCAAAATAATTCCCTGCCTCGGGCACCATCAACTCGTGCCCGACATAACGGGGACCCTTCTGGAAGAGTACTTCCAATTCGCGCGCAAGAAGCGCTTCGTCAAAGTATGCCGTGACCGGCAGCTGGCACGAAATGGCCTTGAGCTGCAAAGCATTGCTCAGATTGGACATTCCCACTCCCAATGAAGACGTGAAAGTAGTGAACAACCCAACCATCGAAGATTCGATTTGGGGAGCCGGCGATTATACCCGTTCCCTTTCCCAAGGGGCAGATAAGTCTATGATTTGTGTAAAAAATGGCGTCGGCGGCCGCAGAACCGGCGCCTTGGCGCCATATATCGCGGGATTGCGGCTCGCTCACAATCATTCCCGAGCATTTCCCGGGCCGGGGCTCACGGTGGCCAGCTGGTGTGTCCGTTGCGAAAAAGCGCACAACGGTCGTCTGCTATGGCGGCGGATGGGTCGGACTTGGCGCTTTTGCCGTAGAATGTCCGACTTGTTTTTAAATTCACCCCTTTCGATGGCGAAATCCGCACCCGAGGAACCCGCCGCGCCTGCCGGCGGCCAGCATGACGACGCCCCGCTGCCCGCGAGCTACGAAGCCGCGGTGGCGGAACTGGAGCAATTGGTGGCGCGCATGGAGGGTGGCACGTTGAGCCTCGAGGAATCGCTTGCCGCCTATCGGCGCGGCGCGGCGCTCGTGGCGTACTGTCAGCAACAATTGGAGAAGGTGGAGCAGCAGGTGCGCGTACTCGATGGCGAGACGCTGAAGCCGCTGCCCGCCGGTAACCCTGCCGCCGAGGGCGGAGACGATCTATGACTTTTGACGAATGGATGCGCGCGGTCCTGGCGCGCGTCGAGGCCGCACTCGAACGTTACTTGCCGGGCCCCGATGTTGTGCCGACGCGGCTGCACGAGGCGATGCGCTATGCCGCGCTCGGCGGTGGCAAGCGCGTGCGCCCGCTCCTGGCCCACGCGGCCGGGGAATTGACGCTCGCGCAGCCGGCGGCCCTGGAGGCCGCTTCCGCCGCACTCGAAATGATCCACGTCTATTCGCTCGTGCATGACGACATGCCGTGCATGGACGACGATGCGTTGCGCCGCGGCAAGCCGACCGTGCACGTCCAGTACGACGAACCTACCGCCCTGCTGGTGGGCGACGCGCTTCAGTCGCAGGCGTTCGTCGCGCTGACCGATGCCTCGGCGCTCGACGGCGCGACTCAAGCCGCGCTCGTGCGGGAGCTTGCACTGGCCAGCGGCTCGGTGGGCATGGCGGGCGGGCAGGCCATCGATCTCGACAGCGTGGGTCTGACGCTTTCGCGGCCCCAGCTCGAAACCATGCATCGGATGAAAACGGGCGCGTTGCTGCGCGCCTCGGTGCGCATGGGCGCACTTGCGGGCACGGCGCCGGATGCCGATGCGATGCGCGCGCTCGATGCCTACGCGGCGGCGGTGGGTCTGGCGTTTCAGGTCGTGGACGACATTCTGGACGTCACGACGGATTCGGCAACCCTTGGCAAGACCGCTGGCAAGGATGCGAAGGACGGTAAGCCCACCTACGTATCGATTATCGGACTCGACGCTTCGCGCGCGCTCGCGGCGCAACTGCGTCGCGAGGCGCACGAAGCGCTTGCGCACTTCGGGGGGCGCGCCGTGCGCCTCGCCGAACTTGCCGACCTGGTCGTAAACCGGGTGAGTTGAACGCGAAGCCCGCTACCGCGCGCGAATGCGTTCGGGGTGCGCGAGAAAAATGCGGGCGCGTAAGTTTTCCTACAATGGAACGACGATGTACGACTTGCTGAAAACCATCGACGAACCGGCGGATTTGCGCCGCCTTGACCGTCGTCAACTGAAACCGCTCGCCGACGAGTTGCGCGCGTTCGTGCTCGACAGCGTGTCGCAGACGGGCGGGCACTTGTCGTCGAACCTGGGCACGGTGGAGCTGACGATCGCGCTTCACTACGTCTTCGATACGCCACACGATCGTATCGTGTGGGACGTCGGCCATCAGACCTATCCGCACAAGATCCTGACCGGTCGCCGCGATCGGATGCAGACGCTGCGTCAGCGCGGCGGCATTTCAGGCTTTCCGCGCCGCGTGGAGTCGGATTACGACACATTCGGCACGGCGCATTCGAGCACGTCCATTTCGGCCGCGCTCGGCATGGCGATCGGCAGCAAGCTGGAAGGCGAAGACCGCTTTTCGATCGCTGTGATCGGCGATGGTGCGATGACGGCCGGCATGGCCTTCGAAGCCATGAACAATGCGGGCGTGTGCGACGATCTGCCGTTCCTCGTCATCCTCAACGATAACGACATGTCGATTTCGCCGCCCGTCGGCGCGTTGAACCGGCACCTCGCGAGGCTGATGTCCGGGCGCTTCTATGCCGCGGCACGAGCCGGGGTCGAGCGCGTGCTGCGCGTGGCGCCGCCGATGCTCGAGCTCGCACGCAAGCTCGAGGAGCATGCGAAGGGCATGGTCGTGCCGGCCACGCTTTTCGAGGAATTCGGCTTCAATTACATCGGACCGATCGACGGCCACGATCTCGATTCGCTGATTCCGACGCTGCAAAACATCCGCGAGTTGCGCGGACCGCAGTTTCTGCACGTCGTCACGAAGAAGGGCCAGGGCTACAAGCTTGCGGAAGCCGATCCGGTGCTCTATCACGGTCCTGGCAAGTTCAACCCGGCCGAGGGCATCAAACCCTCCACCGCGCCGAGCAAGAAGACCTATACGCAGGTTTTCGGCGAATGGCTGTGCGACGCCGCGGAACTCGATTCGCGCGTGGTCGGCATTACGCCCGCGATGCGTGAAGGCTCGGGTCTCGTCGAGTTCGAAAAGCGCTTTCCGGACCGCTATTTCGATGTCGGCATCGCCGAGCAGCATGCGGTGACGTTTGCGGGCGGGATGGCTGTCGAGGGTATGAAGCCCGTGGTCGCCATTTATTCGACGTTCCTGCAACGTGCTTACGACCAACTGATTCACGACGTTGCATTGCAGAACCTGCCCGTGGTCTTCGCGATCGACCGTGCCGGCCTCGTCGGTGCGGACGGCGCGACACACGCAGGCGCCTACGATCTCGCGTTCCTGCGCTGCATTCCGAACATGACGGTGATGGCGCCCTCGGACGAAAACGAATGCCGTCAGATGCTCTATACGGCGTTGCAGCAGCCGAATCCGACGGCCGTGCGGTATCCGCGCGGCGCAGGCGCAGGCGTGGCCACCGTCAAGCAGATGACGGCGCTGCCAGTCGGACGCGGTGAGGTTCGCCGCCAGTCGACAGCCGGCAAAGGCAGCCGCATCGCGATTCTCGCGTTCGGCACGATGGTCGCGCCGTCGCTGGTGGCGGCCGAGGCACTCGACGCGACAGTCGCCAACATGCGCTTCGTCAAGCCGATCGATGCGAAGCTCCTCATCGAACTCGCGCAGACACACGATGTGCTCGTGACGGTGGAAGAAGGCTGTGTGATGGGCGGCGCCGGCTCGGCCTGCGTCGAATCCCTGCTTGCCAATGGGGTTGTTCGACCCGTACTACAATTGGGCCTTCCCGACGGATTCATCGATCACGGCGATCCGGCAAAGCTGTTGTCGGAGTGCGGTCTCGATGGCGCAGGGATCGAGAAATCGATTCGTGCGCGGTTCCTCGAACCCGCCGCCAAGCTGGCGCAGCGCGTTGCCTGACGCGGCGCGGTCAGCCGGGGAGGCTGCCGCGTTCGCCCTCACACCTTTGACATGGGCCTCGACGGCCCATGTTTCGTTATTGGCATGACCAGCGCTGCGCCGAGGGGCGGCATGACTGGTGCCGGCCCAGGACAGGACAAAACAAAGATGAATGACATGAATGCAGCCTTCGTGATGCCCGACGTACAGAGCTCGGTCGATACGCGTCAAATCCCGATCCAGCGAGTCGGCGTCAAGGGGGTTCGCCATCCGCTCGCGGTTCGCATGGCGAACGGCGAAGCGCAGGCGACGGTGGGCACGTGGAACCTCGATGTCCATTTGCCCGCCGAGCAAAAGGGCACGCACATGTCGCGCTTCGTCGCGCTCCTCGAGGACAACAAGACGCCGCTCGATACGTCCGCGTTCGGTGCGATGCTCTCGGCAATGCTGGCAAAACTCGAAGCGCCGGCCGGACGCATCGAAGTCTCTTTCCCGTATTTTGTCAGCAAGACGGCTCCCGTCTCGGGCGTATCGAGTCTGCTCGATTACGAGGTGACGATGATTGGCGAGATGCGTGACGGTGCGCTTCGCACGTTCGTGCAGGTGCTTGTACCTGTGACGAGTCTTTGCCCGTGCTCGAAGGAGATCTCGCAGTACGGCGCACACAATCAGCGCTCGCACGTGACGATTCGGGCGGAGGCCGTTGGCGAGCTATCGGCCGAAGCTTTGATCCGCATCGCGGAAGAAGAGGCTTCTTGCGAGCTCTGGGGGCTGCTCAAGCGTCCCGACGAGAAGTTCGTGACCGAGCGGGCTTACGAGAATCCGAAATTCGTCGAAGACCTCGTCCGCGACGTTGCGCGGCGGTTGAATGCCGACGAGCGTGTCGTTGCCTATACGCTCGAAGCCGAGAATTTCGAGTCCATCCACAATCACAGCGCCTACGCGATCATCGAGCACGACAAGCGCCGCGCGAGCTGATGACGTCGTGCCGGCGGCTGCTAGCGCGGCAACGAAGATAGATCCCAACGAGGCCTGACGGTGAACGCATAGTCGCGGCTTGCCTGTTCAGGCCAGCGCGCAAGGCGCAAGGCACCCGCGAGCGCGATCATGGCGCCGTTGTCCGTGCATAGTGCGAGGTCCGGATAGTGCACCTCGTAGCCGCGCTTTTGGGCGGCGGCGGAAAGCGCTTCCCGCAACTGACGATTCGCGCCGACGCCCCCCGCCACCACGAGCCGCTTCAACCGCGTTTGCTTGAGCGCGGCAATCGATTTGGCGACGAGCACCTCGACGGCGGCGTCGACGAAGCCTCGCGCAACATCGGCTTTTTCCTGGTCGCACACATTGGCGCCGAGCTTTTTCGTCTGCGTCAGCACCGCCGTTTTCAGGCCACTGAAGCTGAAGTCGAGATCGCCCGAATGCAGCATCGGGCGGGGCAGGGCGACCGCGCCAGGCACACCGTACTCCGCGAGCCGCGATACTTCGGGCCCGCCCGGATAGCCGAGCCCGAGCAACTTGGCGGTTTTGTCGAACGCTTCGCCCGCTGCATCGTCGAGCGTTTCGCCGAGCGTTTCGTAAAGGCCGACATCGGTAACACGCATCAATTGCGTGTGGCCGCCCGAGACGAGCAGCGCGACAAACGGAAACGATGGCGGTGCGTCGACGAGCAGCGGCGAGAGCAGGTGCCCCTCGAGGTGGTGAATGCCGATCGTCGGCTTATCCCAAGCCATTGCCAGCGCATTGGCGATACCGGCGCCCACGAGGAGTGCGCCGGCCAACCCCGGCCCCTGCGTGAAAGCGATCGCATCGATGTCGGCGGTTTGCACCCCCGAGCGTGCGAGCACGTCTTCCAGGAGCGGCAGCGCGCGACGGATATGGTCCCGCGATGCGAGCTCGGGCACTACGCCGCCGTACTCTCTGTGCATGGCGATTTGCGAATGCAGCGCGTGAGCGAGCAGGCCGCGATCGCTGTCGTAGAGCGCGAGGCCGGTTTCGTCGCAGGAGCTTTCAATGCCGAGAACGAGCATGATGCGAGAGGAGGGCGGCGGGCGGTGCAATGGAGCGCACGGAGTGGCGCGATGCGCCGGCGCCTTTGAGGGAACGAGGAAACGTAAAAGTATAACAGGACCGCCCAAGGAGCCGGCCGGGCGCGGTTAAAATGCGCGCCATGGAATCCTATGACATTGCGGTAGTCGGCGCCGGTGCGGCCGGCATGATGTGCGCGGCCGTTGCGGGGCAGCGCGGACGCCGCGTCGTTCTGATCGATCATGCCGAGCGGCTGGCCGAAAAGATCCGCATCTCGGGTGGCGGCCGCTGCAATTTCACGAACCTTCACGCCGGGCCGGCCAACTACCTGTCGGCGAACCCGCGTTTTTGCCGTTCGGCGCTCGCGCGCTATACGCCACGCGATTTCTTGGCGCTGTTGAAGTCGCATCGCATCAGCTGGCATGAAAAGCACCGCGGGCAGCTCTTTTGCGATCATTCGAGCGAAGCCATCATCGATATGCTCAAAGCCGAGTGCGAGTCCGGGGCGATTGCCTGGCGCCGGCCCGTTGCGGTCGAATCGGTGCAGCACGCCGATGGCCGCGGCTTTACGCTTCAGACGAGTGCGGGGACGATCGGGGCGCGGGCACTCGTGATCGCGACGGGCGGGCTGTCGATCCCGAAGATTGGTGCGACCGATTTTGCCTATCGGGTCGCCAAGCAGTTCGGGCACAAACTCGTCGATACGCGGCCAGCACTCGTCCCGCTTACGTTTTCGTCCGATGTTTGGGCGCCGTTCGCCGCGTTGTCGGGCGTGTCGCTGGAAGTCGAGATCGCGGCGGGTACGAAGAAGGCGGAGGGCCGATTTGCCGAAGATTTGCTGTTCACGCACCGCGGATTGTCGGGGCCCGGGGTGTTGCAAGTATCGAGCTATTGGAATCCGGGCGAGCCGATCCGCATCGATCTGCTGCCTGGGCGCGACCCGGTGGCGGAACTGATCGAAGCGAAGGGCGCCAGCAAGCGACAGATCGGTAACGCGCTCGCTGAATGGATGCCCACACGGCTTGCGCATGCATGGCTCGCCACCCACGGTGTGGCGGTCGAAGCGCGGCTGGCCGATCTTCCCGACAAGTCGCTGCGGCGGCTCGGCGAGGCGTTTGCGCAATGGAGCCTTGTGCCGAGCGGTACGGAGGGGTATCGAAAGGCGGAAGTGACGCGCGGCGGAGTGGACACGCGCGAACTCTCGTCGTCGACTATGATGAGCGAACGTGTGCGCGGGCTTTATTTCATCGGGGAAGCCGTCGATGTGACGGGTTGGCTGGGCGGCTACAATTTTCAGTGGGCCTGGGCGTCGGGCGTCGCGGCGGGCGCTGCGGCGGCCGATGCCGTCCATTGCGCCGGCGCTTGACACTTGCATGCATTTATGCAGAACGTCTGCTATACTCCCGAACCTTTGTGATATTTCCGCTTTGGAAACATGACGATAATCCGCGTTAAAGAAAACGAGCCCTTCGAAGTTGCGATGCGCCGCTTCAAGCGCACGATCGAGAAGAACGGCCTTTTGACCGAACTTCGTGCGCGCGAGTTTTACGAAAAGCCGACGGCCGAACGCAAGCGTAAGAAGGCCGCGGCGGTCAAGCGCCACTTCAAGCGTCTGCGCAGCCAGATGCTGCCGAAGAAGCTGTACTGATCGAATTTCGTCGCAGCGCCTTTCTTTCCGCTGCCCGGCGGGCAGTGGCGGAAAAGCGCCCGAAAAACCCGCTTGAGGAAGGATCCCAAGCGGGTTTTTGCGCTCGGCGCTGCGCGTGGCGCTTTTCTACTTTCCATGCATCGGGTGAAAAATGAGCTTGAAAGATCGAATCAATGACGACATGAAGGCGGCGATGCGCGCGCGAGAGACCGAACGGCTCGCGACGATACGCCTGCTGCTTGCCGCGATCAAACAGCGCGAGGTCGACGAGCGTACGACGCTCGACGATGCCGCCGTCACCGCTGTCATCGACAAGATGATCAAGCAACGCAAGGATTCGATCAGCCAGTTCGAGGCGGCCGGCCGTACCGATCTCGTGAATCAGGAAAGCGCCGAGCTCGCGGTGCTCGCGGCCTATATGCCGGCGCAATTGTCGGAAGCGGAAATCGCGGCCGAAGTCCAGGCGGCTGTCGCACAAGCGGGCGCCACCGGCCCGCAGGACATGGGCAAGGTGATGGGCGTCCTCAAGGGCAAGCTCGCGGGCCGGGCCGATATGACGGCAGTGTCGGCGCTCGTCAAGGCGGCGCTCGCCAAATAAGCCCGGCAGCGGCCGGCGCCCGGGGCTTGGGCGTTGTGCCGCGTCGGCTTCCCGTCGCGCAACGTGATACCGCATTCGTTCCTGCAAGACCTGCTGAACCGCGTCGACATCGTCGACGTGGTGGGCAAGTACGTCCAGTTGAAAAAGGGCGGCGCGAACTTCATGGGGCTATGCCCCTTTCATAACGAGAAGAGCCCGTCGTTTACGGTCAGCCCGACGAAACAGTTCTATCACTGCTTCGGATGCGGCGCTCACGGCACGGCCATCGGGTTCCTGATGGAACATGCGGGATTGACGTTCCCCGAGGCAGTCAATGAGCTGGCTCAGTCCGTCGGGTTGACGGTGCCGCAGGAGCCGTCGCCGATGCGCGGCGGGACATCGGGCGCCCCGGGCGAGCGCCCGGCGTTCGCGGACTACAAGACCGCGACGGCGCTGTCGGAACTCATGCAGACCGCATGCGATTACTACCGCAAAGCGTTACGGGGCGCGCCCGAGGCCATCCGCTATTTGAAAAAGCGGGGCCTGACAGGCGAAATCGCGGCCCGTTTCGGCCTTGGCTATGCCCCGGATGGCTGGCAGAACCTCGAAGGCGCGTTTGCCGATTACCGCAGCGATGCGCTGGTGGAGGCCGGGCTCGTGATCGTCAGCGAAAAGCTCGATGCCGAGGGCCAGCCGCGGCGTTACGACCGTTTTCGCGAGCGGATCATGTTTCCGATCCGCAACGTGAAAGGGCAAGTGATCGGCTTCGGCGGGCGAGTGCTCGAATCGGGCGAACCGAAGTATTTGAATTCCCCGGAAACGCCACTATTTAGCAAGGGCAGCGAACTTTACGGTCTGTTCGAGGCCCGACTGGCGATTCGCGAGGCGCGTTCGGTGCTGGTGGTCGAGGGGTACATGGATGTCGTGGCGCTGGCGCAGCTGGGTTTTCCGAATGCCGTCGCGACGCTGGGCACCGCCTGCACGCCCGTGCACGTGCAAAAGCTGCTGAGGCAGACCGATACGGTCATCTTCAGCTTCGATGGCGATGCCGCGGGGCGCCGCGCGGCGCGGCGGGCGCTCGATGCCTGCTTGCCGCACGCGGCCGACAACCGGACGATCCGGTTCCTCTTTTTGCCGCCGGAACACGACCCCGATAGCTTCGTGCGCGAGTTCGGCAAGGAGGCGTTCGCCGAGCAGATCGAGCATGCCACGCCGATGTCGCAGTTCATGATGAGCGAAGTGCTGGCGGGCAAGGAGCTCGACACGCCCGAGGGCCGCGCGCGGGCACTGTTCGATGCGAAGCCGCTCTTGCAGGCGCTGCCGCCGAACGCATTGCGCGCCCAGATCATGCATATGTTCGCGGATCGGCTCGGTGTGCCTTTCGACGAAGTCGCGGCGCTTTGCGATGTTGATTCGGGGGTCGTCGCGGCCGCGCGGCCCGCGCCGCCGCGCAAGGACCGGCGGCGCGTGACGGATATCGAGGAGCGCGCCTTGCGCAATCTCGTCATGTATCCGCGCATCGCCTCTTCGCTCGACGAGTCGAGCGAAGAGGCGCTGACGGCGCAGGCGCATGGGGAGCTTTTCGCCGAAGTGGCGACGCATGCGCGCGCGCTGGGCGACGCGGCCGAATTCCGGCTGCTCTCCGACCTGTTGCGTACGGGCGCGAACGCGGCGACCTTCGAAGAAATCTTCCGCGAAATTCTGGACTATGATGAAAACGTGCGTGATTTGCTGTTGCAGAGCCCGGAAGACGATGCCGCCATCGAACAACATCGGGAGCGCGAACGCATCGCGGCCGAAGAACTCCAGGCGGCAATCCTGAAAATGCGCTACGACGCCTGTTGTCAACGGCTTGAGCGCTTGTCGCGACAATCGCGGCTCACTTCGGATGAGATGGCGGAATACGCGGAGCTCGACCGTCAGCGGGCGGATATGAAGCGCCGACTCGGGGCCTGAAAGCTACGGGTCGGCAGGCTCGTGCTATAATAAAAGGTTCTCAGCGGTTTGATTTTTCAGGAATTTTTTGGCGCGGGTTCGGCGCAAGCGGGCAGAGGTGCTCAAGCACAGGCGAGGTGAGGAGAGCGATGGCAAAGACGACAGGCGCGAAAACGGCGGCGGGCATGGCTGGAGCGGGCAAAGGCAAGAGCCCGGGCTCCGGCAAGGGCTCGACGCAGGCGGTGCGCAAGGCGTCCGGGGCCAAGACCGCCGCCACGGCTGCCGAGGTGTCGACCGCCGCGAAAAAATCCATCAGCAGGACGGCTGCGCGGGCTACGGTCGCCGCGGCCGGTGTGACCAAGGCGGCCAGAGCGTCCGCCAAAGCGCAGACGGGAGCTGCCGCCGCGAAACGGGCGGAGGCGGGTTCGAAGAGCGTAGGGGGTGCGGCTGCCACGCCGGACGATTTGGCAGTGCGCGAGACCCAGGTATCCACGGTGCAACCGGCTGAAGTCCAACAGCCGCGAGTCGAGATTAAAGCCGCTACGGCCAACTCCATGACGAAAAAGCTGAACGAAGTATCCGTCGATGACGACGCAACTCAGGGCGAAGAGCAGCAAGCTGCCCCGGGCAAGGCTGAGAAGGCCAGGGCGCGCGACCGTCGCGCGAAGGAGAAAGCGCTCCTGAAGGACGCGTTCGCGTCGACCCAGCCGGGCACTGCCGAGGAACTCGAAGAGCGGCGCTCGAAGCTGCGCGCGCTGATCAAGCTCGGCAAGGAGCGTGGCTTTCTGACCTATGCCGAAATCAACGATCACCTTCCGGACAACTTCACGGAGACGGAGGCGATCGAGGGCATCATCAGCACGTTCAACGACATGGGTGTTGCCGTCTACGAGCAGGCGCCCGATGCCGAGACGCTGCTGTTGAACGACAATGCGCCCGCGGTCGCGTCCGATGACGAAGTCGAGGAAGAAGCGGAAGTCGCGCTGTCCACGGTCGATTCGGAATTCGGGCGTACGACCGATCCGGTGCGGATGTACATGCGCGAGATGGGTACGGTCGAGCTGCTCACGCGCGAGGGCGAAATCGAAATCGCGAAGCGCATCGAAGATGGTCTCAAGCACATGGTGATGGCGATCTCGGCGTGCCCGACGACGATTGCCGACATCCTTGCGATGGCCGAGCGCGTTGCGAACGAAGAGATTCGTATCGACGAACTCGTCGATGGCCTCATCGATCCGAACGCCGAAGACACGGACGGTTTCTCGGCGCAAGAAGCCGAGACGATCGAGAACGAGTCCGAGGACGCGGAAGAGGAAGACGAGGAAGAAGAGGAAGAGGACGACGGCACGGCTCAGGCGACGGCCAATGCCGCGCAGCTCGAGGCGCTCAAGCGTACGTCGCTCGAAAAGTTCGCGCTCATCAGCGAGTGGTTCGACAAGATGCGTCGCGCGTTCGAGAAGGAAGGCTACAAGTCGAAGTCTTACCTGAAGGCGCAAGAGGCGATTCAGAACGAGCTGATGTCGATTCGCTTTACGGCGCGTACGGTCGAGCGGCTCTGCGACACGCTGCGGGCGCAGGTTGACGAAGTGCGTCAGGTCGAGCGTCAGATTTTGCATATCGTCGTCGACAAGTGCGGCATGCCTCGCGCGGAGTTCATCGCGCGTTTCCCGAGTCACGAAACGAATCTCGAGTGGGCCGACAAGATCGTCGAGGAGAGCCATGGATACAGCGCGATTCTGGCGCGTAATATCCCGGCCATCCGTGAGCAGCAGCAGCGCCTCATCGATTTGCAGGCGCGCGTGGTGTTGCCGCTGAAGGACCTGAAGGAAACGAACCGTCAGATGGCCGCCGGCGAGCTGAAGGCGCGTCAGGCGAAGCGCGAGATGACGGAGGCGAACCTGCGTCTCGTGATTTCGATCGCGAAGAAGTACACGAATCGCGGGTTGCAGTTCCTCGATCTGATTCAGGAAGGCAATATCGGTCTCATGAAGGCCGTGGACAAGTTCGAATATCGGCGCGGCTACAAGTTCTCGACGTACGCCACGTGGTGGATTCGCCAGGCCATTACCCGTTCCATCGCGGACCAGGCGCGCACGATCCGGATTCCGGTTCATATGATCGAGACGATCAACAAGATGAACCGTATTTCGCGGCAGATTCTGCAGGAGACGGGTCTCGAGCCCGATCCGGCAACGCTTGCCGAGAAGATGGAAATGCCGGAAGACAAGATCCGCAAGATCATGAAGATCGCGAAGGAGCCGATCTCCATGGAAACGCCGATCGGTGACGACGACGATTCGCATCTGGGTGACTTCATCGAAGATACGAACACGGTTGCGCCTGCCGATGCGGCGCTGCATGCCAGCATGCGCGATGTCGTGAAGGATGTGCTCGATTCGTTGACGCCGCGCGAAGCGAAGGTGCTGCGGATGCGTTTCGGTATCGAGATGAGCACGGATCACACGCTCGAAGAAGTGGGCAAGCAGTTCGACGTCACGCGTGAGCGGATTCGCCAGATCGAGGCCAAGGCGCTGCGCAAGCTGCGCCATCCGAGCCGTTCGGACAAGCTCAAGTCCTTCCTCGAAGGCAACTGATCGAGGTATCATTCGACGCTAGGCCCGGCGTGAAAACACCGGGTCTTTTTTTGTCGGCCTGAGTTGGTGCTTAAGCACTTGCGCAGGACCCATGAGGGACTGGAATCTCCTCGTCCGCCTACTATCGGCCATGGAGGCACCGCAGTGCTGATTGCTCATCGCATTGCACTTGATCCGAACAACGCGCAGACCACGTATTTGGCCCGTGCAGCGGGCACGGCACGCTTCGCGTACAACTGGGCTTTGGCCGAATGGAAGCGGCAATTTGAAGCGTGGAAGGCGGATAACAGCATGCCCAAGCCGTCGCAGCATTCGCTGCGGCGACAGTTGAACGCGATCAAGCGTGAGCAGTTCCCTTGGATGCTGGTTGTCACGAAGAACGCTCCGCAGATGGCAATCATCCAGTTGGGACAAGCGTTCGAGAACTTCTTCATGGGCCGAGCCCGCTACCCAAAGTTCCGCAAGAAGGGGGTGAATGACCGCTTCACACTCACCAATGATCAATTCCGGGTTGACGGCTTACGCATCCGCATCCCCAACCTTGGCTGGGTGCGAATGCGAGAGCCGTTGCGCTTCGCCGGAAAAGTCATGTCCGCCACGGTCGCTCGCGTCGCCGACCGTTGGTTCGTCAGCATCAACGTCGATGTATCCGACAGTTCGCACCTTCCGAAAGCCGAAAACCAAGGGGAAGTCGGTGTTGATCTGGGCGTATCGATGTTGGCAACGTTGTCAACGGGAGAACGGATTCCCGGTCCAAAGCCCCACGGGGCGCAGCTGGACCGATTACGCAGACTCTCGCGCGGCCTGTCGCGCAAGGTCAAGGGATCGGTCAACCGCCGCAAGGCGAGGGCCAAGCTGGCGAAGCTTCACGCTCGCATCGCTGCAATCCGCTCGGATGCACTGCATAAGCTCACGACGGACATCGCACGGCGATTCCACACCATCGGCATTGAGAACCTTAATGTAAAAGGCATGGTGCGCAATCGGCGTCTCGCCCGTTGCGTGGCAGATATGGGATTTTCCGAATGCCGGCGCCAGTTGGAGTACAAGGCCGCAATGCGTGGCGGCCGAGTGATCGTGGCGGATCGCTTCTTCGCCAGCAGCAAGACGTGCTCGGCATGTGTGCACAAACTCGATGACCTGCCGCTGTCGGTGCGTGCGTGGATGTGTCCGGCTTGTGGGACGACCAACGACCGTGATTTGAACGCAGCAGTGAATCTTAAGAACATGGCCGTGAGTTCCACGGCGTCAGCCTGTGGAGAGGAAGGCTCTGGTCGCCGTCGGAAGACGGCGATGAAACCAGCCTCGGCGAAGCAGGAAATCAGCTTCGTTTCAGGCTGATCTGGAACGAGCAAGTCTGATGGAACGGTGAGAGCAGTCGACTCATCCCGCGGTTATTGTTAGTGTCGGGGAACGAGACAAAGAGTCGTTATCAGCGAGGGCTAAATGCAGTAGAATCGTGAACTTTTGGGGCCTCTAGCTCATGCTTGGTTAGAGCAGCGGACTTAGCAGGTGCGGTCCTAAACTCGCAAGAGTATGGACTGCACGAAATGGGTTGCCTGGGGGTAAGTTTGCTCTGCCCCGTGGTAGAACTGCTCAAATTCGGGGAAACCTCTGTTGCCTCGGCGGCGTGGCAATCCCGAGCGAAGCTCTCTCTGAGAGAACGTGTAGAGACTGTACGGGCAGGTCGTAAAGACAAGAGACAGTCCAGACCACAAACCCGAAAGGGGTGGCGAAAGCCATAGCTGGTAAGCATAATCCGTTGGTGCCGGGTTCGACTCCCGGGGGGCCCACCAGACACTTTTATGAAGCTCTTTTGGA
>CBJLAJ010000051.1:0-31425 GCA_966421005.1 uncultured Paraburkholderia sp. | reverse complement strand
CTTTCGATCGACCCGTAAGCAACCCCAAGCACCCCTAAGCACCCCTAAGCACCCCCCAAGCAACCTATGACTATTTCGAACGCCAACCACGCGCCCATCCTTTCGCGAGGCGCCGACTACGAGCAGGTCGCTTCGCGCTTTCGCCCGATCTTCGAGCGCATTGCCGAGGGCGCACTAGCACGCGAACGCACACGTACGCTGCCTCACGAGCCCATCGCCTGGCTAAAGGAAGCGGGGTTCGGTGCGGTACGCGTTCCCATCGAATATGGCGGCGCTGGCCTGTCGCTGCCGCAGCTCGTGCAGTTGCTCGTCGAGCTAGGGGAAGCGGATTCGGCATTGCCGCAGGCCCTGCGCGGCCACTTTGCTTTCGTCGAGGACCGGCTGAATGCGCCCGACAACGCGAATCGTGACACGTGGTTCCGTCGCTTCATCGCGGGCGAGATTTTCGGCAATGCGTGGACGGAAGTCGGGGATGTCGCGATCGGCGATGTCATCACGCGCGTGTCGCGCAACGGAAACGGCTGGATCGTCAACGGGGCGAAGTACTACACGACGGGCAGCATCTTCGCGGACTGGATCGACGTCTACGCGCGCCGGGATCCGGACGGTGCCGATGTGATCGCGGCGGTCAGCACCCATCAGCCTGGCGTGAAGACGACCGACGATTGGGACGGTTTCGGACAGCGCACGACAGGCAGCGGGACGACGATATTCGAGGCGGCCCACGTCGACGAGGAAAACATCATCGATTTCTCGACACGCT
This sequence comes from uncultured Paraburkholderia sp., assembly GCA_966421005.1. Taxonomy (GTDB): domain Bacteria; phylum Pseudomonadota; class Gammaproteobacteria; order Burkholderiales; family Burkholderiaceae; genus Trinickia. The sequence goes on along the minus strand of CBJLAJ010000051.1, from coordinate 30,662 downwards.
TCAAGTATCAAACGGCGTTCTATCAACTCGTTCTGCTCGCCACCATGGCAGGCGCCGGACGCGCGGCGCTGCGCGACATCTCACGCGAAGTGCGCGAACGCCGGCGTATTTACAGCCACGGCAACGCATCTTCGGTAAGCCAGGACGCGCAGGTTCAACAGGTGGTCGGACAGGTCGCGGCCCGCGTGTTTGCCGCCGACGCGACGGCGGTGCGCTCGGCGCACGCTTCGCAGCGCGCTTACGAGGCGCGCTTTCTCGGCAACGAGCAAGAGGAGCGCGACGCCAACGTCCAGGCGGAACTCGATTCCGCGAGAGGGCAGATCGCCGTGGCTTCGCTGGTCCTCCAGGCGACGACCGATCTGTTCAACGCGCTGGGTGCCTCGGCAACGAGCGAATCGAGATTGCTCGATCGTCATTGGCGAAACGTCCGTACGGTGGCGTCGCACAACCCGATCATCTACAAGGAGCGCATCGTCGGCGCGTGGGAAGTCAATCGCACCGAGCCACCGTATGTCTGGCAGATCGGTAACGGCAAGGTGTCGTAGCACGTGTCTCGCACACGACGCTGGCGCGCTTGCGCGCCGGCATGCCGTTCGCGTCGTCGAACGCGCAATTCAACAATCGATGTATTTGACGGTAGAAGGAATGCATGCCATGAGCCAAAACACATCGTCGGACGACGCGGTCAAATTCGCGTACTGGGTGCCGAATGTCAGCGGAGGTCTCGTTGTCAGCACGATCGAACAGCGTACGGACTGGAGCCTCGAATACAACGAGAAGCTGGCCCGGACGGCGGAGCGTGCGGGCTTCGACTACGCGTTGAGCCAAATCCGCTTCACGGCGGGATATGGCGCCGAATATCAGCATGAGTCGGTTTCTTTCAGCCAGGCATTGCTCCATGCCACGACCAAGCTGAAGGTGTTGGCGGCCATTCTCCCCGGTCCCTGGAACCCGGCAGTCGTCGCCAAGCAGCTTGCGACGATCGACCATCTTTCTAACGGGCGCATCGGCATCAATATCGTGAGCGGCTGGTTCAAGGACGAATTCACGGCGATCGGCGAGCCGTGGCTCGAACACGACGAGCGCTATCGCCGCTCGAAGGAGTTCATTCAGGCGCTCAAGGGCATCTGGACGCAGGACGACTTCACGTTCAAGGGCGACTTCTATCGCTTCAATCGCTACACGCTGAGCCCGAAACCCATTCAGAAGCCTCACCCGGAAATCTTTCAAGGCGGGAGTTCACGCGCGGCGCGCGACAACGCGGCGAGCGTCTCGGACTGGTACTTCACGAACGGCAACACACCGGAGAACCTCAAGCTGCAAATCGACGACATCCAGCGCAAGGCCAAGGAAAACAATCATCGGGTCCGCATCGGCGTGAACGCATTTGTCATCGCGCGCGACACCGAGGAGGAAGCAAAAGCAGTGCTGGACGACATCATCAAGCACGCTCATGTGGAAGCGGTCCATGCATTCGGCAGCGCCGTGCAGCAGGCCGGCAAGGCATCGCCCGAAGGCGAAGGAAATTGGGCGAAATCGACGTTCGAGGACCTCGTGCAATACAACGATGGCTTCCGCACGAACCTGATCGGCACGCCCGAGCAGATCGCTCAACGCATCGTCGAGCTGAAGTCGATCGGCGTCGATCTCGTCTTGGCGGGCTTTTTGCATTTCGTCGAGGAAGTCGAGTACTTCGGCAAGAAGGTGTTGCCGCTCGTGCGCGAGCTGGAAGCGCGCCAACTCGAAAAGGCGGCGGCCTGACACCCGCGCAATGCCTCGTCCCGTTCCTTCAAGCAATGGCGTGCCATGAATCAGTTCAGTCCTACACCACCGGCTGGTCCTGCAGGTCCGGCACCTTCGACATCCGCGGCGCGCTCGCAGCCGTTGCTATCGCTCGATCGCATTTCGCTGTCGTTCAACGGCGTGCCGGCCGTAACCGATATCAGCCTTGATATCGCCGCGGGCCGCATCAGCGCGCTGATCGGCCCCAACGGCGCAGGCAAGAGTTCGCTGCTCAACGTGATCAGCGGGTTATACCGGCCGCAGGAAGGAACGCTGCGCTTTGAAGGCCGTGACTACAAGCACATCACGCCCGCGGTGGCGGCGCGCGCGGGCATTGCCCGCACGTTTCAGAACATTGCCCTCTTTGGCCGGATGAGCGTGTTCGATAACGTGTTGACGGGGCGCAGTCTTCATCGGCGCAGCGGATCGCTTGCGCAGACCCTCGGCACGCCGGGCGCACGCCGCGACACAGCGGTGCAGCGCGACGAGGTGCACGCGGTGCTCGATGCGCTCGATTTGCAGCGCTACCGCGAGACCGAGGTCGCTTCGTTGCCCTATGGCATCCGCAAGCGCGTGGAACTCGCGCGCGCGTTGGCAACCGCGCCGCGTTTGCTGCTGCTCGACGAGCCGATGGCCGGCATGAACGCGCAGGAAAAACGCGCGATGGCTGGCTACGTCCGCGAAGCGAATGCGCGTTTCGGCGTGACGGTCGTGTTGATCGAACACGACATCGGCGTCGTGATGAGCCTCGCCGATCACGTCATCGTGCTCGACTACGGCCGCAAGATCGCCGATGGCGCGCCGGCGCAGGTACGGACGAATCCGGACGTGCTGGCCGCCTATCTCGGCACGCGTCACTGAGGGCCCCGCGATGGCGTTCTTTATCGAAGTGCTGGTTGGCGGATTGCTGGCCGGCGTCATGTACTCGCTGGTGGCGATTGGCTTCGTACTGATCTTCAAGGCCTCCGGCGTGTTCGATTTTTCGCAGGGCGCGCTTGTCCTGTTTGGCGCGCTCACGTTCGTCAGCCTGGTCGAGCGGCACGTGAACCCATGGCTTGCGTTCGCGCTGACGCTGATCGCGCTCTCGTCGATCGCGCTGGCGATCGGACGATGGGTCTTGAAGCCGCTCGTCAACCGGCCCCCCATCGTGCTGTTCATGGCGACGCTGGGATTGAGCCTCATTCTCGAAGGCACGGCGCAATTGCTTTGGGGCGCGCAGGTGCATGGCCTCGATCTCGGTATCGACGATCGGCCGCTGGCCGTCGGCGGCGTCATGATCAGCCAATTCGATCTCGTTGCGGCGCTCGCGGCTGCGGCGCTCGTCGTCGGGTTGGGACTGCTGACGCGTTTTACCCGGTTTGGACTGTCGCTGCGCGCGGTGGCCGACGATCCCGTGGCGGCGCTCGCGGTGGGTATCCGGCTGCCGCGCATTTGGGCGGCGGTCTGGGCGCTGGCCGGATTCACGAGCCTCGTCGCCGGCTTGCTCTGGGGCGCGAGACTCGGTGTGCAGTTCTCGCTGTCGCTCGTCGTTCTGAAGGCGCTGCCGGTGCTCATTATCGGCGGCTTCTCGTCGATCGGCGGCGCAATCGTCGCCGGGTTGGCGGTCGGCGCGAGCGAAAAGTTGGCGGAAGTCTATCTCGGCGGCCAGATCGGAGGCGGAATCGAGAACTGGTTCCCTTACGTGCTCGCGACGCTCTTGCTGCTGGTCCGGCCGGCGGGTCTCTTCGGCGAAACCCCTGTTGAACGTGTGTGAGGCATCCGATGTCGTCGATTCAGATTGAACCTCTGCCGGCGCGCCGCTCATTCGCGCACGGTGTCTGGCCTCGCCGCGCGCTCGCGGTGCTTGCGGCTGTGGCTCTGGTTGCGCTCGCGCGTTTCGGCAGCGACTACTGGTTGGGCGCCATTCTCGTGCCGTTCCTGGTCCTGTCGCTGGCCGCACTCGGGCTCAATCTTGCGACGGGGTACGCTGGCCAGCTATCGCTGGGCTCGGCCGCATTCATGTCGGTGGGCGCCTATACCGCCTACAACCTTGCCGTGCGCGCGCCCGCGCTGCCGTTCGCGATCGACCTCGGACTAGCGGCGTTGGCGGCAGCAGGAGTCGGCACGGTGTTTGGATTGCCCAGCCTGCGGATCCGAGGCTTCTATCTGATCGTATCGACGCTCGCGGCGCAGTTTTTCATCGAGTGGGTATTCACGCGTGTCAGCTGGTTCTCGAACAACGATGCCTCCGGCGTGTTGAGCGCGCCCGTCGTGACGGTGCTGGGTCATCGCGTCGACACGCCCGGCACGCGTTACTTGCTTGTCCTCGCGGTGGTGGCCGCAACGTTCGCGGTGGCGGGGCGGCTCGTGCGCAGTGAACTCGGCCGGCGCTGGATGGCCGTGCGCGACATGGAGACGGCCGCACGCGTGATGGGATTTCCCGTGAGCCGCGACAAGCTTCTCGCGTTTGGGCTGAGCTCGGGGGTGCTCGGTATCGCAGGCGCGCTGTGGGCGTTTGCCTATCTCGGGACGGTCGAGCCGCACGGCTTCGACTTGACCCTATCGTTCCAGGTGCTGTTCGCCGTGATCATCGGTGGAATGGGCAGCATCGGCGGCAATTTCTTCGGGGCGGCGTTCATCGTGTTGCTGCCGATCCTGCTATCGAATGCGGCGGGCTGGTTCGCGCAGGCAGGCATCGAGGCCGGCCAGCTACAGAACCTGCAAAAGATCCTGTATGGCCTGCTAGTCATTGTGTTTCTCATCAAGGAACCCGACGGTCTCGCACGCCTCGTCGAGCGCGCCCGTCGCCGGTTGCTCTCATCCGTATCGCTTTTCTCATCGAAGTAAAACGGGGGTTTTGAATCCATGAAATCGACAGCATTGGTTCGTCATCTGCGAGCGGGCGCTCGGCAGCTGTGGGCAGCCGGCATGATGGCCGTCCTCGCGGTGGGCGGCATCGGCGCGGCGCAGGCCGCGGGCGAGCAATATTTTCCGTTGCAGAGCTACCGAGTCGGTCCTTACGCCGCCGGCGGTAGCGGCTTTTTCGGCGGGTTTATCGACTACCTGCAGCTCGTCAACGCGCGCGACGGAGGCATAAACGGCGTCAAGCTCGCCTGGAGCGAGTGCGAAACGGAATACGTCGTGGAAAAGGGCGTGGAGTGCTACGAGCGGCTCAAGCATGGTTTGAACGGCGCGCCCGCCGCCGCCACGAATCCGCTGTCTGTCGGCATCGCGTACGCGACGATCGATCGCTCGACGGCCGATCGCATTCCGCTCGTCACGATCAATCACGGCCGGACCGATTCGACGGACGGCGCCGTTTTCCCGTACGTCTTCCCGCTGCAATTGAATCCGTATAGCGAGGTGTCGGCGATCGTGAACTACATTGCGCAACAGTCGGGCGGTACCGCGGCGCTGAAGGGCAAGAAGATCGTCGTGCTCTATCATGGCTCGCCCTATGGCCGCGAGACCATTCCGGTGCTCGATACCCTCGCGAAGAAGTACGGCTTCGAGCTCACGCAGATCGAGGTGCCGCACCCGGGCAACGAGCAAGGGTCGCAGTGGTTGACGATCCGCCGCATCAAACCCGACTGGGTCGTTTTGCGCGGCTGGGGCGTGATGAACCCGGTCGCGTTGAAGTCGGCCCAAAAGGTGGGTTTTCCGGCCGACCATATCATAGGCAACATCTGGAGCAATTCCGAGGAGGACGTGAGGCCCGCGGGCGAGGCGGCGAAGGGCTTCATCTCGATCACGACCCACCCCTCCGGTACCGGTTTTCCGGTGTTGCAGGCGATCGACCGATACGTCGTCAAACCCGGCAACGGCAACCTCAAGGACCCGGCGCGCTTCGGCACCGTCTATTACAACCTCGGGGTCGTCAATGGGATACTGAACGTCGAAGCGGTGCGTGTCGCGCAGGCGCGCTTTGGCGACAAGCCGCTGACGGGCGATCAGGTTCGCTGGGGCTTCGAGCATCTGAATCTCGACGACGCGCGCCTTAAGCAGCTGGGCGCCTACGGGCTCGTGCAGCCGCTCAAGCTGTCATGCTTGGACCATGAAGGGGGCGGTGCCGTGCGCTTTCAGCAATGGGATGGCACACACTGGAAGGTCGTCAGTAACTGGGTGCAGGCTGATCGCGCACTGCTGCGGCCAATCATCGAAAAATCGGCGAATGCCTACGCGAAGGAAAAAGGCATCACGCCGCGCGACTGCGGCAAGGAGAGCTGACGATGGCGAGCGTGCCGATCTTGCGGGTCGACGATATCGCGGTGACCTATAACGAGTTGGCGCGTGCGCTCGACGGCGTATCGCTGAGCGTGCCGGATCGTTCGATCGTCGCGCTGCTCGGCGGCAACGGCGCGGGCAAGACCACGACGTTGAGGGCCATCTCCAGTTTGCTGCGGGCCGAACGTGGCGCGCTTGTGCGCGGGACGATCCGCTACCGCGGCACGGAGGCGACCGGCGCCGATCCGTGGCGGCTCGTCGAGCAGGGGCTCGTGCATGTGCTCGAAGGCCGGCGCTGCTTCGCGCACCTGAGCGTAGAGGAGAACCTGCGACTCGGCGCGTTCGTGCGGCGGCCGTCGGCACGCGCGATCGCAGACGCGCTCGAGCGCGTCTACGCTGTCTTTCCTCGGCTCGCTCGATCTCGTTATAAAGCCGCGGGCTATACCTCGGGCGGCGAACAGCAAATGATCGCGATCGGCCGGGCGCTGATGTCCGCGCCATCGCTCGTGCTGCTCGACGAGCCATCGATGGGGCTCGCGCCGCAGGTCGTCGAGGAGATCTTCGAGGTCGTCGGCAGGCTCAATCGCGAGGAAGGCGTCAGCTTTCTCCTGGCCGATCAGAACGCCGCGGTCTCGCTGCGCTATGCGAGCGAAGCGTACGTGCTCGAAAGCGGGCGGGTCGTCGCGCACGGTGCGCCGCAAGCGCTGCGTGAGGCCGATGTGTTGCTCGATGCTTATCTCGGCGCCGCGCCGGCGCTCGACGTCATATGACACGCAGGCAAGAGCAAAGCAGAAATCAATCGTTCCCTCGACATCGCGCGTTTCTTAGACTGGCAATCAGGGCGAGTTGCCTCAAATAACCGATTCGGGAGAAACGTACATGTCATCGTGCAGCCGCCGCTGGCCCCCGCGAGTCGTCGTCGTCCCGGGCCTGCATGGCAGCGAGGACGCGCACTGGCAGACCTGGCTCGAACGGCAGTTCGCGAAGTCGATCCGGATCGTGCAGAGCGACTGGGCACACGCGGATCTGCAAGTATGGTCGGCCGCGATACGGCGACAGTTGGCGTCCGAGCGCGGCCCTTTCGTGCTTGCCGCGCACAGCTTCGGGTGCCTCGCCACCGCGCAGGCGTTGGGGCAAGGTCTGCCGGATGTAGCGGGCGTACTATTCGTCGCGCCGGCGAACCCGGGCCGCTTCGGCGTGGACAAGCAGCTCTATCGCTGGCGCGTCAACACCGCGTCGATCGTCGTGGGCAGCGAAAACGACCCGTGGATGCCGGCCGATGGTGCGCGCGCGCTCGCCCGTGACTGGGGTTCGGCATTCGTCAATCTGGGCCGGGCAGGGCACATCAACGCGGCCTCGGGATTTGGCCCGTGGCCTCGCGCGAAATACTTCGTCGATACGCTCATTCACTGGGCGGCGCCGCAGCACCTCGGGCGCGACGAGCCACGCCCCGGGCAAGGGGCGGGGGCGTGGCAGCCCGATCGCGAGCGTAGCGAGGGCCGCGGCGCTTTGCTCGATGAAACGTCGACATTCGTTTTTCATGAATCGGTTTGTTGACTTTATAGTTTGCAAAGCCTGCCGGCGATTGCATTCAAGACTCCCTGTACGCTCGAAGTGTCTGTTGGCACCGTGGCGTAGACCATCGTCAGATAGTAGCGGGCGATTGACCCCAATGCGCCTTGGCCCTCAGTCTCGCCTTCTTCCGAGACGGCCACTTCGACGCGCTCGAGCACATCCCCGAGGGCGCGCCAACGATTGCGGGCGCTTTCCGTGACGAGCAACGTCTTGGCTTCGTCATAGATTTCGCGCAACTTTTTGAGATCGGCCGTCTTCGCCTGAGCTCGCAACGATGTCGATTCTTCCACTCGCGCCTGGTGACTGTTGTGGGCCTCCAGCGTCGGTCGGGTCAAGCCGCCGCTTTCTCTGGTCACGATTCCCGTCAATCGCTGGCCATATCGATGCGTAAGTTGGTGGTAATCGCCGTCGAGGGTATTGGCCGTTTTGTCCACGGGATGCAGGCCCATGGCCGAATGAGCCTCGCCCGTCCAAAACTTGTCCGGATGGTGCGACAACGTTTTGTCCTTGCTGCTCTCCGGATGCTGTTCGCGGGCCTTTTTTAGGAGCGCGGCGGATTGTTTTTTGACGGGTTCCGTGCTTTGGCCTTTCAACGGCTTTGGTGGGGACAACGAGGATGAATAGTCGACGAAGCTGTTGGTGAGCATGGCGCCGGAGCGCACATCGCTGCGCACGGCCGGCGTCAATGTGAGTTGCCCACCGCGATGGTACGGAAGCGTTGCCGGGGTCAAGTCGATGACGAGGTCTGTCGGCCTCACCCCGTCTTCTTCGAGCTGCATCTCTTGTTGTTGGGACGCGCTCGGCTCGTCGATATCCTCCGGTTGTACCAGGATCGGCGGTCCCCCCGGGTTGTGTGTCGTCGTCGAGGCGATCCATGAAGGAGGGATGCTCCGCGTCTGCGGAAATCTCTCCTGGATATCTCGGAGCGCCATTTGCCGGAGCAACTCGCTGAACGCGATGCCGAGATTTCCTTGTACCCAGTCTTGCAGGGTCCCTCGATCGGTTGTGTCGCCGGCCAGTGTGTTGAACTCTTTCAGCTTTGGAGAGGCCATCGACGTCAGATAGCGGCGCACGGTGTCGATGTCCGTTGCCGACGCTTGGTAGAACGTCTTGAATATCGTGGGTTTGTTTTTATCGGTGAAGAAACCCTGCACGACGCTCGTGCCGCGTGGATAAGACGATGGCATTGCAGTGGGCGAACCGCGCGACGACGGTACGGCTGCCGGTGTCGGCGTAGGTATCGATGTCGCTGCGTATGCCTGGGCGGTTTTCATCCCAAGTGCCTTGGCGCCCATCGTATCGGCCTCGCGCTCGAGCGCTGGGTCGTCGTTGACGAGCGCACCTTGCGGCAGGCTCGTTGTGGGTCGCACGCGACCCTCGGCCTGCTGTACGACGTGCCAGGCTTCGTGCGCGAGGCGATGGTCGTGGCCCGGCGCGAGGTGGATGTCGGCGTTCTGCGCGAAAGCTTCGGCGCCGATCTCAGCCGGCCGCGGCGAATTGCGATGTACGGCGACGCCGCTCATGTCCATCCCGGAGAGCGTCTCGAGGCCGGTTCTCAAGGCCTCGGGTAATCCGCTCGTCTCGCGAGGAGGGACCCGTGAGCCCTCGGGCAGGGGCTTTCGGCTATGACGTCGTTCGTATGCGTACATGGCGGTCAGTCGTCGTTGTCGTTTCCACCTTCGTCGTCCGCCTCCGAGCCGTCTGAGTCGGAGGCTTTTTCTTTTCCTTTGACGCTCGCTTTCGTCGGTGCTTTCCGCTTCCGTTTCCGTTTATTGCGCTGCGGCTTTTCCTCCTCCTCCTCTTCTTCTTCTTCTTCCTCCTCGACATCGACGCTCACAGTCTCGCCACCATGCGAGCCGGATGCCAGCTCATCGAGCCCCTTGTCACCGAGTCCACCGAATACGGCGGGGTTTTTCGTCCGCCATCCTCTCGGATTCTTGGATTTGCGTCGGAGGATGTCGCCGATCGGTGTTCTCGCGTAGTACTCCTCGAGCGCTTGTTTTTTGACCTCGAGCTGGCGCGTTCCGGCATCGAGCTTTTCCATATAGGTTTCGATTGCCTTTTTCAAGGGTGCGACTTCGCTCTGAAGTTCGGAGAACTTGCCTTTGGTGAGTCTTTTCGTCTTCTCGAGAAAGTCATTCACTACCTTATGAGCTGGGTTGTTCTCCGAAATCTTCCCAAGCGTTTTCCTGTCGACAGGCTTGGCAGCGCCGAGGAGCGCGTCGCAGATGGCCCGCTCCGCGCGCAGACGCGCCACGCGGGTTTCGATCGCCGATATCTTGTCTGCCCGGTACTTCGTCTCCGAGGCGATGCCGGCGAATCGCGTGCCGTAATGTCGATTGAGATGCGCGATCCGGCGATCGTTGCCTCGTCTGATGCGCGCGCGCTTCTTGGGGGGGCCGTCTTTGTCTTTGTCGAGCGCCGATTTCTGATTTTCCAACTTGACGAAGGTGCCGTAGGTGTTGAGTATGGTTTTGCGCTTTTTGTTCGCTCGCTCCAGATTTTCGCTGGCATCGTAGAGCTCGGAATCGGTGGAGGGGTCCCACTCCGTGTCGGTTGGGGCCTCGTCGAAAGATTCGGCCCCCTCGTCGTAGAGAAGATGTGCATGCTCCTTGACGTATTTCTTGGCGCCTCCGCTTGGGATGACGGTAGACGTGTCTTTTTCGAGCGTATTGAAAAACGCCGGGTTCAGGTGGGAGCGCAGATCGGCCACCTGCAAGGAGTTCGAACTCGAACTGGAAGCGGACGTGCTCGCTTGCTGCCGCCTCGCGCGATCGTAGGCATCGCGTTGCAGTCCCTGGCTGAGCTTGAACACGCCTTTGTATATTTCGCCCGTGAACGGCGAGTGCGCGAGCGCGCGATTGCTGTCGATCGGAGCCGGCAGCGCGTCGTGAAGACTGCCTCCCAGAGCCAGGTCCGGAGCCGGGGGCACGATACTGGTCAGGTCGTTCGCGGCTTTGCGGACGATTTCCTTGGTTTGTTCCACGAGGAATGCTCTGAACGCGTTCTCGTCCTGATTTTTGGGGAGATCCTGCAGCGGGCCATGGTTGAAGGTCTGGTATTTCAGCAGGTGGTGGACGATCAGCTGAATGTCGGTATTGAAGCGGTAGTCGAGCTTCACCTCGTTTCCCGTGGTGCCAAAGTGGGTCAACGCCGCGTTGACGGCGTCCTCGATGATTCGATCGGCCTGATCTGTTGGCAACAGCCCGATGGTTCGCAAGGCGCCCGCAAGCAACGCGTTGAGGTCGGTATAGGACAAGTCGGTCTTGTCGGTTTCGGACTCGGTCCCGCTGCCCTTCGCCGCCGTCGCCTTCCTCTTGCGGGAAGGCTTTTGGGCCGAGGTGCCGGCGGACTTGTTCTTGGCCTTCAATCGCCCTCGTTGAGCCAGGAGCTCTTGAAACGACGAGCGTTTGGGAGGAAAGTTGGCGGCGTTGTCGACATGTGTTTCAAGGCGCCTGCCGACACGTTCGAAAGAAAACGTTTCGCGGACTACTCCTTCGTCAAGGAGTTTTTGAAAATACGGAGCCGACAATTCGCCGTGATCGCCGTATAACGCGAGTTGCTCGACTGCGAGGGTGAAATCCTCCAGCGAGATGCCCGAGTCGGCATCTTCACCGGACAGCGTGTCATAGAGCTGCGTCGCGAGCCTGGTCGCCGCGTCCTTGTCTCCGATCTCCTCGCCAGCGTAGGTGAATACGCCTTGCATGACACCCGCTTGCGGGCTTGGCGAACAAGCTGGCCGCGTATGAACCGGTGATGCGTCGGGCGGCGTGCTGCCGGCGCGCAGCGCGGCGTCGCCCATTCGGTCCGCTTCGCGTTCGAGTTGAACGTCGTCATTGACGGGGATATCCGTCTTCAATTGCCGCGTCGGTTTCACGCGGCCCTGAGCCTGCTGTGCAACGTGCCACGCCTCATGGGGCAAGTGCCGCTCCTGTCCGGGAGCGAGATGGATTTCCGCACCTTCGGCGTACGCGTGCGCTTGCCGTTGCGCGGGCTTCGCGGAGCCGTAGTGTACTTTGACGCCGTCGAGATTGACGCCTGAGAGGGCCTCCACGCCCGCTTTCAAGCCGTCGGGCAGGCCCGTGCGGTTGATCGATGCGGGCAACGTTTCGGCCGGTGCACCGGGCATGTCCGGCGCGGCTTGCCCGGCTTCACCGTCTTGCCCATTCGAGCGCCGCTGCACGACGCTGCGCGTGTAGCGGTAATCGCCCATCGCGACGAGCCCGGTTGCCGCGTCCGGGGTGGAGCCGGCTTGCACCGAAGGCGCGGCCGGCTCGCTTTGCGCGACGCGTTTTACGGGTGCGGGGGAATTCATCTTCGCCACGTTCGCCTCCGTACGGCATCCCGCCTTCGAGAATGAGACACATCAATCATCGTCGCCCCACTCGAAATCGCGCATATTGAACACCTTGCCGACCTTCCCATATTCGCGTTGCGTCGCTTCCAGCAGGTGCCGCTGCGAAACGGGCATCCCTTCCGCCGCGGCAAGAAACGCAGCGCCGATCGCGATGTTGTTGATGTTGCCGCCCGACAGCGGCGCTCGCTCGGCAAGCAGTTCGAAATCGATGTCGTCCGAGACCGGCGCTGCGCGGGGAAACGCGCTTTTCCACAGCGTCAGGCGCTGTGGCGCGCTCGGAAACGGATATTCGATCATGAACTTGAAGCGCCGCACGAAGGCCTTGTCGATGTTTTGCAGCAGGTTCGTCGACAGCACGACGATGCCGGGATACGTTTCGATCCGCTGCAGCAGATAGCCGGTTTGCAGATTGGCGTAGCGGTCGTGCGCATCCTTCATGTCGGTGCGTTTTGCGAAGAGACTCTCGGCCTCGTCGAAGAACAGCACGACGTTCATGGCCTCGGCCTGGTCGAACAATTGCGCCAGCTGCTTCTCGGTCTCGCCGATGTACTTGCTGACGACGCTCGCCAGATCGATGCGGTAAAGGCCCAGATTCAGCTCGTTGGCGATGATCGACGCCGCCATCGTCTTGCCGGTACCCGACGGGCCATGGAACAGTACGCACAGGTTGCGGCTGTTGCGGTGTTTGACGTCGAAGCCCCATTGCTCGACGACCTGATGGCGATGGCGCGCGTAGTCCAGCACCTCGGCGAGCGCGCGCCGCGTATCGGGCGGCAGCACGATGTCGTCGAAGCGATAGGGTGTCTTCACCTCCTGCGCAACGCTCAGTTGTTCGCGTTGGCTTTCCTCGCGGCACGCTTCGAAGAGGAGCGCTTCGGCGTTCTCACCTGGGGCGTCGACGAGGCCGCGGCTTGCTGCATCCTTCAGGGCCGAGACGATCTGGCCTTCGGTGAACGGATATTGGTTGACGAGCTGCTCGAACGTCGCCGCGCTCACCGCGAAGCCGAATGCGGGCAAATGGCGTTGCCAGATGTCGCGCCGCAAAAGCGTATCGGGGGCCGCGCTACGGACGAGCACCGCGACGGCGCGATGCCGGCGAAAGCCGTGCGCAAGATCGGCGACGCGGCGGGCGGGGCCGTTCAGAACGGCGATGTAGCGTTGGCTGTCGAAGAGCGTCCGGCACACGTCGTCGAGCAAGTCGTCGGCGCCGTCGTACGAGCCTAGCCATTGGCAGCCGACGAGCACGAGTACGCGGTTGCACAGCAGCGCGTCGCGGCACAGGACGCGCAGGCGGGCAGCCAGCGCGGCGGCGTTGCGTCCCGTGTCGACGTACGCCTGGCGGATGACGCGGCCGTCGAGCCGCGTGCAACGCATGCCGGCCCGCCTGAACAGCGCGGCGCACAAGCTCTCTTGCAGCGAGGGGTCCGGGCCTTGCAGATGCAGCACATAGCTCGTCGGTTCTGCATCGTTGGCGGTTGCGCGAGCGAGAAAATTCGACAGCTGCCGTTTGACGGCGTCGTCAACGAAGTGCTCGTCGAGATCGAGATTTCCATCGATGTCTTCGAGCGGCTGCTCGAGCCGTAACTGAGGTGCCGCCCGCGCGAGCAGATACGCGGCGATGGCGGGCGGCAGTCGGCAGCCCCCCGCGAGGGTGCCAAGACGGCTGCCGGGCGCGAGCTCGACGAGATCCCAGTTGCGCAGCGCGGCGTCGCTCACGAGCCGTTGCTGGACTTCGAGCCATCCCGTCGCCTCTGCGCCGAGCATGCGCGCCATACTCGTGAACGGCACGAAGGGCGCATGCGATGCGTACGGTTCGCGCGCCCCATCGGGGGGCTCATCCGACAATGCCTGAAGGATCGACCCATAGCGTGCGTCGAGCTCCGGCAACAGGGCGCAGAGCAGCAGCGCGAGGTCGGAGCGCTCGAGCTGGAACAGTAGCGCGAGGTGCACCCAGGGTAGAAACACCTGCGCGTCGACGCTCCTGGCGCTGCGCGCGGCGAGGTCCGCCCACTGTCGATGCAGCATGGCATCGAGCCGTTGCAGCGGGTGCCGAAGCCCGGTATCGGACAGCCCTTGGCGGTTGGCCTGTCGGTAGAGATCGGTGAGCCGGTCGGCAGGCTCGGCCGCATCCGGGTACGCCGTGATTCGCCGTTGCAGCAAGGCACGCTCGATCATCGTGTCGCCAAGCTGGCGCAACGCCTGCAGCAGGTCGGCGTTGTCGTCGTAGGGGAGGGCGTCAGCGGTGTTCATCGACGGTTAACCCCGCGGTTTGACGAAATCGGCGAGCAGTACGATGCGGTCCGCGTGGCCGCGATTCCACGCTTCATGCTCGACGGTGTCATCGAAAATCAGGCACTCGCCGGCCACCCACCGGCGCGTTTCGCCGCCGACGCGCAGGCCGCAGCATTCAGGCGTTTGCAGCCCGAGGTGAAGCCGAAGTACATCGCTGCTGTAGCCGACGTGCGGCGCGATCACGGTGCCCGGCGCGAGCCGCGAGAAACCCGCCGTGCGAAGCCCGGGAATGTCGCGTACGAGCGCGGTCGTGCGCGGACAGAAGACGCAGTTGCCGATGAGCGGCCGGTCCATCAGATAGAGGCCGTAGACTTCCCAGCCGTGGTTGTAGAGGCCGGTCTCCGGCCACGCATCGAATTCGCGCGCGGGAAGGGCCAGACATTCGTCGAGCACGTCTTGCCAGTGGGCGACGAGGTCTCGCGTGAAAGGGAACGTGGCGGGATCGAGGAACATGACGTCCGGCTCACCAGAATAGCCGCCATGCGCCATCGATCCAGATCCCGTGCCCCTGCAACGTGATGCGGTACTCGCCGGGAGTAACCGGAAGGCCGCGCGCCTGGTGATAGCAGGCGCCCGAGTGCAGGAACAATGTGCCGGAGCGATAGGCAACGAAACGCGTCGAACTCGCCCGAAGGCGTTCGAGCTGGTGCGCGCCGTCGAGGTGCGCAAGATCGGCAACGCCGAGCGGCCAGAGCGCCATGCCTGCGCCTTCGCGCGGCAGGCCGAGCGGCAGCGTGAACGACAGCGTCGGTGGCAGGTGCGGCAGGCAAACGTTCGCGAGGTCGAGCGCGCCATGCGCCGTATCCACGTGGATAGGATTACCCGGAAAGTCGGGGCCGTCGCGCCGCGTGAACCAGACGCGATGCAGCACGTCGTGCTCCGCGCGGGGGGCGAACTCGGGATGGCCCTCGAAGATGTGAAAACCTGGCAGCGCCGAACCCGCAAGAAACGTCACAGGCTGCCGCAGATGGTCGGCCAGCGCGGCGGCGAGCGCGTCATACAGTTGCGCGAAGCATTCGCGCAACAGCGCGTTGTACTGCCGGGCCAGCCGCTCGTAAGGCCGGGCCGGATTCGCTGTGATGTCGTAATAGTTCGTTGCGCCAAGCGTATAGAACGGTAGCCGTATGTGGCGCGACAGCCAGAACGCGTCGAGATCGCGCACGCGCTCGGCGAATGCGGCACCTCGTTCGGAAGAGAAGATCGGCAGTTCGGCTTCGCGTTCGTCGGCGCGACCCGCCGAGACGGCGGTTGCGAGATCCGTTGCCGGGTTCGTTATGTAAGTCGATTCCATGTTCATCGCGCCATGTGATCGCTACCAGTAAATCAGAATTTCCCGTTCGGGCGTCCGGATACCGTGTCCTTGCAACGTGATGCGCTCGAGCTCGCCGTCGCACGCGAGCACGGCCTGATGCTTGAGCAGACCGTCATGCAGCACCAGCGTGCCGCTGCGATAAGCGATCCGCTCTGGTTCGCCCGCGCCACGCGACCACAGCAAGAGGCCGCTGCCGGGCGGAGTACTCAACGACAGCGTGAAGCTGAAGAGGTCGTCGTGGGCCGGAGCGAGCCGGGCAAACACGTCGCGGTATTGCAGGTCGCGGTGCACGCTCGCTACCTGCAAGCGGAACGCCGGGTACGGGAGGTAGATATGAAAGCCCGGCCGCGCTGCTTCGTCGGTCAACCGCACCGGCAGGCCGAAATGCGCGGCGAGCGCTGCCGCGACGTGCGCGAGCAGCGGCGCGAAATGCGCGTCGATCAACGCGTTGTTTTCGTGCCGCAGCGTGTCGTCGCGATATACGCTTGCCCCTGCCGCCGCGGCCCAGTCAAGATACGCCGCGAGCCCGAGCGTGAAGAACGGCGCGCGTGCGTGCCGGTGCCGCCAGTAGCGCCGAAGCAGCAACACGCGCAGCACCCAATCCTCGCAGCCCGCTTCGTCGAAGAGGTCGAGCATCGCCAGCCGCGCTGTACCTTGCACGGCGCTGCAGTCGTTCATGGCCGCGGACATGGCGTCTTAGCGCTCGCCGTGCGAACCGTCGCCGACGATACGCACGAGCGCGCGCGTCAGCAAACGCCGCTCGTTGGCAATGAACCGATGGTCCAGGACTTGTTCCGTGTTGTCGAGGAACAGGCCGATGTTGCGGTTGATGAGAACGAGGTCGTGACGGTTCGTATCGTTGTCGTTGATCTGAACGAGCGCCCGCACACCTGTTTCGAGCAGCGCGTTTTCCTCGGCTGTGAAGGTTCGGCCGGCGAGCCGGCCGAACGTGGCTACGAGCGCCTGCAGATCATTCGCCGAGACGCGGTTGTCGGCTCGTTCGCCGGGAGGCGTCGCCGAGCAGACGATTTTCTGCAAATCGTGGAGGAACTGCCTGCGTTCTTCTTCGCTGCTCGCCGGGTTCACTGCGTCGCCGAGAATCTGGGCGAGATCGTTGACGCGCGCGTCGATGGCGCGTTGCGTCGAGGCGAGCATCTCGCTTTGTACTTTGCCTGAGCCGATATCGGCACGCAGCGCGGCAAGCGCTTGCGCCATCGCACTCGCTTGTCGGGTTGGCAACGTGGCTTGCGCGCTGTCGCCCCCCGCGGGAATCCAATAGAACTCGACCTGTGGCGCGGGTCCGATCGCGGCGTTCCACGTCAGCTGCATCGTCCAGGTTTCGCCCTTACGCACGGGCATCGTGAACGAACCGGGCACAGGAACGAAGATCGACTGCGGGCCCTTTTTCGACTCCGCCCTGTATTGGTATGCCAATCCCGTCGCATAGACGAAGCTCGTCATTTCGCCTTGCGCGCCGGTCGTGGAGCCCTCGAGCGTGCCCAGGTAGTTGGTCGTGAACGTCGGCTGCCCGACGGTTGCCATCACGAAGCCGTCGACGTCAGCGACCTGGCTGAAGGTCTTGCCGTCGCTCAGATCGTTTTGCGTGTAGGCCACGCGTTGGCCGAAGGTCATGTCTGCAACGTTTGCCATGTTCGTTCCTTTCGAGTGAGTGAGCGTTTCGAGGCTTGCCGCGAGGGTCGTTCGTCGCTAACTGCCACCGCCCGGCGCCGACCCGTCGCCGACGAGACGCACGAGCGCCCGTGTCAGCAAACGCCGCTGGCTGATGTCGAACTGGGTTCGCAAGACTTGCTGCACGTTATCGAGGAAAAGCTCGACATTGGTCTTGATGAGCACGAGATCGTGCCGATTCGCATCGTTGTCGTTGATCTGCACCAGCGCGCGCACGCCGTCGGCCAGCAGCGAGCGCTGCTCTGCCGTGAAATCCTGCCCTGTCACGCGCGCGAAGACATCGATGAGGCTTTGCACGTTGCTCGCAAATTCCGGTGACTCCGAGGTGCGCGGCGCGGCTTGCGGTGTGCAGACGATCTTGGCGAGCTCCTGCATGAACCGCTGCCGCGCATCCGCATCGGGGCTCATGCCGGTGGCGTCGCCGAATACGCGGGTGAGATCGTCCATTCGCTGCGTAATCGTCTGCTGAGCGCTTTGTTCCATGCTCGCGCGCAGGCGGCCGCTCTGGAGATCGTCGCGCAACTGATCGAGCATCGCGCCCATGCCGCCGTTCGGGAGCGTGGCGGGCGCCGCTTCCGCTGCGATGCCGTCGGGCGGTATTCCGAGCGGAATCCAATAGAACTC
Organism: uncultured Paraburkholderia sp.; assembly: GCA_966421005.1. Classification (GTDB taxonomy): domain Bacteria; phylum Pseudomonadota; class Gammaproteobacteria; order Burkholderiales; family Burkholderiaceae; genus Trinickia. Next base: position 12,828 of record CBJLAJ010000051.1, on the reverse strand, counting down.
GACCTTCGGGGGCCCGCCGAAATCGCCGTTCCAGGTGAGCGTCAGTTCCCATCTTTCACCGTTTCTGACCGGCATCGTGAACGCGCCGGGCACGGGAATCCTGTACACCTTGCCGCTTTTCTTGCCACCCGTGTCGTAGAGGTATGAGAGGCCCGTCGCATAGACGAAGCTCGTGCGCGTGCCGCCGCTATAAGTGGCACCCGACAGCGCGCCGGCGTAGTTGCTCGTATAAGTCGGCTCCCCGACCGTTGCCATGACGTAGCCGTCGGTCGTCGCCGTCTCGGTGAAGTAGGTGCCCCCGTGGGTCAGCGCCGATTGGTCGTAGGCGATACGCGCGCCGAGCATCTGCGTGCTGCCGTTGGTGGCGATCCGGTTGCCGGCCACCGCCAGCGCCGCGCCTTGCAGCGTGGCGCCGGTCACGAGATTGCCGCTCGCGTGAATGACGCCTTGCGCGTCGAGCGCATAGTTGGCGCTCGTCGGGCCGACCACCACGTTGGCCTTGTTCACCGTGAGGAGCGGTGCCGCGCCGCTCGTGCCCACTGCGAGCAGCGTATCGACCGTGCCATCGCTCGCGACGGTGACACTTTGACTGGCCTCGAGCGTTTTCACCTTCAGGTGGTCCACATCGAGCGTGCCCGTGCCAAAGTTCACGTCACCGGTGACTTGCAGCGCGTAGTCCGTGTCGATGTCGAAGAGCTCGGTGTTGATTGCAACCGTGTTGGGCTTTTCCTTGTTGCCGTTCGTCGTGATCGCGAGCGCGGGCGGCGGCTTGGCGCTCTCGTCCGACACAGTGACGCTGTTGTTGGCCTGTATCAGCGTGAGCAACGCAGGCGAGACGACATAGGCTGAGTTTTTGGCGAATACGACCTCTTTCGCCAGGGGGGCGCCATTTTGCTGGGTCAGCGTCAATTCCGTTTGGCTCTTGATGGATTTGACGAGCATCGTTTGCACCGTCGTGTCGGCGCTTGCCTTGAACCGCTTGACGAGGATCGCGCCGCCGACTGACATCGTGGTCGTGAACTTCGTGTCCTTGCCGACGACCTCGATGCCGTTGGTGCTGATCGTCCCCGATCCATCGGTGGCTTTGGCGTAATCGATGGGGACGCCAGGCGATTGATACCGATAAGCCGATTGGACCAGGGGAATTGCCATCTGCTGATCGATCTCGAGATGCTCGTCGTCGATGATCTTCGTCACGATGCCGATTTGCTCGACGAGTACGCCGACCGTGATGCTGTCACCAACCATGATCTGATCGCTGAACGCGCTCTGATAGCCGATCAGGACACCGTCCGAGATGGCGCTGACGAAGCCCTTGCCGACGAACGCCGGGCCGCTGCCGACGGACAGCGAGGCGATCGGGTTGTCGTTGAGGATGCCGACGTTGCCTTGCGTGTAATAGAGGTTGCTCGTTGGCGTACCGATGGTCTCACGCGTCCAGTAGCTCAATATCGGCAGGCCCTTCAGCTTCGAACCATTGCCGTCGAAGCTTTGCGCGTAGACCGTGCCGCTCGCGACGACAGAGCCCGTCTGAATTTGCGCGCCGATTGTCAGCGCGTCGGCCGTGATCGTGCCGTTGACGTCGAGCGTGGCTTTTGGATCGCGATCGGTGAGTGCGATACCAACCTGCCGGTTCGGTGTGATCGTCAGCGCACCGCGCCCGCCCTTGCCGGTTCCGGAGTTCGCCAACGCCTGAACGCCGATGTCGATCCCGCCGTCGATACGCATGTCGAACAGCGTCTTGCCACCTCTGCCTGAGAAACGTACGAGCGTCGTGCGAATATAGGTGTATGGGATTGCCTGCAGCTTGGGGTCGAAGGCGAGGTCGACCGTGACCTGATTATTGGCGGGATTGATTTCCGTGATGGTGCGCGTTTGCGAGGCGCCGAAGGTCGCCACGCCGTCCGTCATGGTCAGCACGGGCGGGTCGGAGATCAAGAGGTCGCCGACCTGGAAGAAAGGCGCGACGGTTTCGGAGATCGTTACCGTTACGTTGTTGGAACTCAGTGTGCCGGGCCCCTTGAAGGTGATCGAATCGACTTGCAGGTTGGACGCCGGCTGTGACGCGCCGACGCCAAGATTGCCCTGCGTCGATGCGAAGCCCGTGAAGACGCTGTGGGTCGCGTCGAGTTCCAGATAGACGGCGTCGCCCTTGATTTCCTTTTTTGCGCGCAAGCTGGGGTAGCGGGGGTCGTCGAACGGATCGGCGTTCCCGCCGGAAATGCCGGGCGTTTGGCCGCCATATACGCCCGCACCCTCGGTGATCAGCGTGAGTCCGCCGAGCGTCGAGCTCACATAACGGCGCGCGGCAGCGCCCGATTTGTAGGTGAGCGAATTGACGGCGCCCTGGTCGGAAAAGCCGATCACCGCGAGAAGAATGTTCAGGCCCGGGTCCTGCAAGTTGCGCACATAGTGGATCTGCGGCAGCTCGACGATGCGTTTGTAGCCGGCCACGCCGGTTTGATTCTCGTAATCGGCATAGACCTGGTGGTAGTTGATCGTGAGGAAATAGGTGGCGCCGGGCACGATATCAGTCAACTGTACGACCTGCGGCTCGAGCAAAATGATCTGCTGCCCGAGCCGGTCGATAGCCATACCGGCCCTCACTTCGACCTGATTGGCGTTCGTCTTCGCATTCCAGACGACATCGAGCCCCCGCGCGACGCCATAGGTGTAGAGGCTGCGATTGTTCAGGCTCTGAATCGTCATGTGGTACTGCTGCTCGCAGACGAAGTCGTCCGTGACCAGCGCTTCGCCGGAGAAGTAGTGCGGGCGCTGAATGAGGGGCGTGCTCATGGCAGGGCGATCCAGTTGACTTGCGCCGTCGTCGTGCGGTCGACGCGTGTTTGCAAGGCGGTGAGTGAGAGGACGAATTGCGCAGTGCCAATATCCGAGACGCTGACGGCATAGGGCGTATCGCCGACGACAGTGGCGTTGACGATGCTTGGCGGCGTGGCGAAGACCGGCGTTTCGTCGGGGTGATACGACACCGGTACCCGCGTGCGGTCGCCGGGTTTCAGCAGTTGCGTGGTGTCGACAGGTACATTGCCGTGTCGCGCGCCGGTCAGGTTCGGGGCGACGCTCGCAGTGTTCGAGCCGGCCGGCGGAATCACGATGGGCAGCTTGCTCGTTACGCCAACGCGGCTATCGGTGATGCTCTTGATGATGCCGGAGTTGTTCGGATCGAGATTGACGGTTGCCAGTATGACGCCGTAGCTCGGATCGTTCGATGCGGGACCGTTTTGGAGGATGGCCGCCCTGTTGACGACATTGGGCTGGGCGGTCGTCGCGGGTTTTGTCGGATAAACGAGGTAGAGACCATAGGTATTCCCGAGGCCGGTGGCGGGCGTCATCATGTTGCCGCTGCCGTCGGGAAAGATCAGGAACTCGCCCGTCGAATCGATCGCCGCGCCACTCGCGACGATGAGCGTATTGCTCTGCAGCGTGACGGCGAGGCCGCTCAGGACGCCGGCCGTATAGAGAAAACGGTTTTGCCACGTGATCCAGTTCCAGAAATACGTCTGCTCCACCGTCATGTTCTGAGCGGTGAGGAACATGCCGTCGGTGTAGCCGAGGCACAGCGCGACGTCGGATGGGATGAAGGGCGTGTCGCTCATTGCGTGGTTTTCCGGTCAATTCTTGGGCAGGCCCAACAGGGTGTTATGGCCGAGCGTCGAGGCGTTGCAGACCTGGGTCTGCGGGCTCGGCACCTGTAGCTGCATGCTCGGGAAGATGTCGATTTCGAAGCGTGTCGCGGCCGGCTTGGCGCGCATGAGCAATTGCTGCAGTTGTTGCTTGAGCCGCAGGACCGTCTGCACGTTGTCGCGCGTCAGGATGAAGTTCGGGTTGCTGGCGTTCGGCAGCGTGATCAGCACGCTGAAAAACCAAGGCATATAGCCGGAGACGACTGGATCGCCGCGCGTGTATTCATCGCGCACGACGAACGTCTTCTTCGCGTCATCGTTGATGTCGATGCCGGGCGGTGTCGGGTTGCTGATCGCGACGGTGACGTTGCCCTCGATCGGTGTCGTCGTGCCGCTCTTGCGCCCATCTTGCGGCGGCTGGTAAGTGATGCCCACGATCGTGAGCGGCAGATCGAGCAACAGATCGACGAGAAAGCCGAGCCCCTGCGGCGTGCCGCGCAGCCGATAGAGCGCGAGAATCCGTGCGAGCACCGTGCGCTTTTTGTCGATACTCCAACTGTTGTCCGCGGTAAGGTCGACCCAACCCGAGAGCCAGTTCAGAAATCCGCTCAGCCAGGCCTCGATCGCTTCTTCCGAGGTGGGCTGCGAGCGCGGGCTGCCCGCGAATGCACGCGTCGGATTGGCGGTCGTCGGCACGCCGATGTAGCGCTGCAGATCGGCGAGGATCGCCGCCTTTTGGTCGGGCGGCGCGCCCGAGATCGGCGGGATGAATTCCGTGTCGGTCGGGTCGAAGAGAAAGCTGAGGCGCGGGTAGAACAGATTGCCGATCACGTTCGACGCGAGCAGTTCCTGAATCCCGCGCTGGCCAGCGAGCGTATCGTCGTCGATCCCGGTCAGGATCTTTTCGAAGATCTTCAGGTAGTGGCCGACGAACGTGGAATCTGGCCCGCTGTAGACGGCGGGCAGATAGCGCAGATAGCTCGACGGCAGGGGCGCGGGCGTGCTCATGCGGGTTGCATGGTGGCTGTGACGTCGAGGCAGCGCAGCTGCGGCAGCCCCCGGTAGCGCATCGCGGTATTACCGCCGGGCAGCGCGGCGAGCAGCGTGTTGGCGCCGAGTTCGGCCATCTTGGCGAGGACGACGGTTGGGTAGTAGGTGTAATCGAAGAGGTCGATTGCTTCGACGCCGGGCACGCCGAGCACCAGATGCTGCAAGTCGTCGGCGCTTGGCGACTGGTCGTAATGCCAACCCGTTCCATCGGGGCCGCCCGTGGGCAGCAGGTAGTCGTACAGCAACGTGAAAAGCGCGTCGAGCGTCGCCGCGATGGCCGTCGACGGGGTACAGCGAATCGTCATTTTCAGGTCGATTTCCATCAACTCGGCCAGCTCGACGCGCACTGCGTTGCCCGCGAGCACGCGTGGCAGCAGATAAACGCCGACCTGCTTCAACAGTGTCTGTTCCGGCGCGCTGATGTCCACGGGTTGCAGCAGCAGCACCCGCCGCATCGTGTCCGTCGATTGGTCGTACTCGTGGTTGGGGTACTGCGGGTATTGGTATTGCCACGGGGCATCGCTGAGCACATAGGCGACGATCGCGTCGCCGCTCGCCTGCGCATAGGCACGCTGCACATAGAGCGGCACCGGGGGCGGAGGCAGGTGATTTTTCTCGGCGTTTTGCTGCTGTTGCTCATACTGCGCCTCGATCATCAGGTTCGCCTGCTGCGCGAGCAGTTCGACGTTTGGCAGCGTCAAAGCCAGATAGGGCTTTTGCAGATAGAGCAGCACGTCGCGTTGCAAGCTGGCCTTGGTGGCCGTGCGGCCCTGCTCGATGGCGGCGAGTGTGGCTTGGAGCGCTTGAAAGTCGTAGTCGTAGTCGGTTTGGGCGGCTACGCTGTAGTCGGTTTCGTTCGTGCTGAACGCGAGACCCAGCACCCAGCGCAGGAAGTTCTCGTCGGTGAGCGTGGGAATCTGATTCGCCTGATAGAGCAGCGATTCGTCGAGCCAGCCGAGCAGTTGCACGAGCGTGATGCCGGGGTCCGTGTCGTTGTAGTCGGTCCACAACGTCGTGTAGCGCGGAATCGCGCGGATCAGCTCGGCGACGAGCTGATCGTAGGTCTTCGTGTCGAGATCCGGCAGCTCGAAGCTCATGATGCCGTCCCCCGGTAAAGCAGCAGCGTCATCTGTCCAGCCACAGGCAGCTGCTCGGGTTCGAGCGCGATGTTACCGTTCTGGCGGCCGTTCAGCGCGAGGCCTTGCACGGCCGTGACCTGCGGCAGCCCGCGCAGGAAGCGGTTGACGGTTTGCGCCTGCACGGGCTGACCGAAGCGCCAGCCGCCGCGCGCGGGTCCGCCGAACACAGGCTGAAAAAACGCCGCCAATTGGGCGGCCAGCTTCTCGCGTAGCGCGTTCACCTGATCGAGCACGCACTCGACCGTCAATTGTGCCGTCACGTCGATCGGGACATACTCGGCCGCGACGATGGCGATGCGCGGCGCGAGCGGCGCGAGGCAGCGCGCGCACACATAGGCCGCCACGTCGTCGAGCAGCGCGGGGGTGACATAAGGCGCCGGCGCAGCACTTTGCGCGACGAGTGCGATCCGTATCGTCTGTTCGGCCGTTTCGATCGCGCGCGCTTGCGCCACTTCCGGGCTCGCTTCGGCGGCAAGCGCGGTCAGGTCGCCAAGTTCGACCGCGTACCCATTTGCTTTGACGAGTGCGGGACTCGTGACCGCGAGCGTCGCGGTCGTGTCCCCGTCGACGCCGCCGAGCCCCGGTGCGGGGTTCGTGATGGCCTCGATGTTGTCTATGCCCGGGCGCGGCAGCGTCAGCACGTTCGGTGGGACATTGCCCGCGAGGCCCTGGGTGTAGTCATAGCGTGCCGCGACGACGTTGTTGTAGCCCGCGGGCGGAATCATGCCGTTGTAGCCGTCGCCAAACGTAACGAGACCATTTTGGCAATCGAGCGTATAGACGCGGTCCGTCGGGCCGCAGAGCGAGAGGTTGTCCACCTGCTGCCATGGCTGGCTGACCTGATCAGCTCCCGCCGCCGCATCGAGCGTGGCGGTTTCGATCACGCGCAAATCGAGGCCCGGCAGCACTGGCGTATAAGTGAGCGTGAATGTCTGCGCGGGCTGGCCGTTGCTCGAGCCGAGCACTTCGTCGTCGACTGTCGTGACGTTGCGGCTCATCACCGCGTTCGGATAGAGACCGTAGATGCGGATCGTGCGATCGACGCAGGGATTCTCGACGCGGAACCAGAACGCCGTCAGCGAGTAGAGCGAAGCCGGCGTCATCTCCGGCGGCACGACGAAGCTCACGATACCGGAGCGTGAGAGGCCATAGCTGCCATCGTCGACGGCGAGCGGCTGCCAGAACGCCCCGTCGTGATACTGCCATTGCAGCGCTGTCCCCGGCGCCGCGCGCTCCTGCTCCAGATAGACATAAAGACCGATCCGATTACCGGGCGCCTGGACGTCGAAGCCATCGGGTGCAAACGCGAAATAAAAGCCGGTGAGCAGGGCGTCGACGGGCTTGTAGGGGCTGTAGAGAAAGCGCGTCAGCTCGAAGGCGTTGTAGCTCCAGTAGCGCGTCGGTTTCGCTGCGTAGCTGTAGCCGATCGTGAGCGAGCGGATGTAAGGCGGATAGTAATGGGCTTCGTTGAAGCGGTAGGCAAAGTTCACGCCCTCGACGTCGTTGAGGTAGGCGCTGACGCTGGCCTTTTGATCGGCCGTGAGCATCGGGAGGCTATCGATCGCGACGGCGACGTTCTCCGTGACGATGCCACCGGCCGTGCCGTACCCGCCGGAGACGATCTGCACCCGGACCCAGAGCCCCGTGCCGCCAGCCACGGTTGTCTCGCTCATGCGCGGGCACTGGAATCGCACCCACGTCGGGCCGTTCGCGTTATTGCATTGCAGGTTGTGCGTCGTATCGACGAATTGATACTGGCTCGTGTCGGCGAGCGTTGCGTTGAACGACTGCCAGGCCGTCCCGTCCCAGAATTGCCAATACAGCACGACCGGAAACTGAATGGCCACCGTCGCGAGGTCGAACGTCAGCGTAATGAGCGCGCCCGTGCGCGCGAAGACTGCGTCGCTTCGGATATAGAACGCGTCGTTGACCTGCGGCGTCTGTCCGAACGGGTAGGCTCCGTTCGCCAGATCGACGAGCATGACGTCGTATGCCGCCTGCTGCGCCTGAATGCCGTTGCCGCGGAACGTGCATTGCAATCCCGTGATGACGGGCAACTGCCGCGCGAGCGAAGCAAGCACCTTCGTTTGCGGGCTCGGCTGGACCAGCAGCCAGTATTCGGGCAGCTGATCCGCGGCATTCGCCTGGCCGATGGCCGGGGCCGTGAACGCTGCGGACGGGTCTTCCTGCGTATAGATTTCCTGCACGAGCTGATCGATCGTGAGCGGCGGGGCGGGCGGCATCCGGTCGAGCACGATGTCGAGCTGGCGGCCGTCGTCGGATGGCGTCACGCTGGCGACGAGCGGCCTCAGCGCGCCGTCGCACCATTGCGCGAAGTATTCGCTGTAGAGCTGCTCGCCGTAGAGCGTGATGGTGATGTCCTGCAACGCCGGATCCGGTTTGAAAAGCGCCGCGTCGCCCATGATGAACCAGTGTCCCAGCGGCGTCTCGGCCGGGTCCATCTGCTCGCCGGCGATGAAGATGGGCACGCTTTGTAAAGCCGTTCCGTTCGCCGCGGCGGGACCGAGCACCGGCATCGCATCGATGTATTGGTCTTGCGCCGGGATGATCGTCATCGCCGCCGATAGCGTTGCGGATACGACCAACAGATCGTCGTTCGTCTGGAAGCGCAGCGCCTGCGCGTTTTCGTCGAGCACGGCCGTTTGCGCGGGCACGAGCTGCGCCGGTTGCCCGGCGCGCAGCTTGAACTGCAGCGGTGCGCGCGCCGCAAGAGGCGGGCGCAACGCCATCGAAAGAAACTGGAAGAACGCCTGCCGCCGTTGAAAAGGAATCTGGTTCTCTACGCTCGAGGTGTAGCCGGCTAATTGCGCGAACAGGTTCAGCAGCACGAGGCCCGGGTCCTGGTCGACGGCTTGCGCCGTCAACGCGGGGTCCAGCTGCGTGACCGGGTCCTGCATGATCGGTGGCCAATAGTCGCTCCACTCGGGCACATAGGCGCGCGCGAGCTCGAGCGTCTGCCGATAGAACGCGGCGGCGTCGCGGAAGTCGAGAAGCGGATCCATCGTCGGCTTCGTCGTTTATTGGGCGAGTCGCAACGCCTCCACCTCTGCCTGCGGCGCGCCGCCTGGCGCGCCCGTATCGTTGCGTTCCTCCAGCATTTCCTCGAGCACTTGAATCGCACCGCTGATTCTCAAGAGCGTCTTCTGGAGTTCGGCGCGCTGTGCGTCGAGCCGTTGCAACTGCGCCTGACCGGCCTGGTGGTTGTCCCGCAATTCCGCGAGGCGTTGGTTGAGACGTTCGCGATCCATAGGGAGGTCCTCGCTCATTTCAGATAGAAGGGGTAAACCAGATTGTCGGGTTGGTTGTGGCTGCGGATCACGTAGTCGACGGAGATGAGCAGGCAGTTCGGTGTGTTCGGCGAAATCGTCACGCCGACGCCAACGGTCTGAATGCGCGGCTCCCAGCGGTTCAGCGCCTGCGTCACATAGAGCTGCGCGAGGCTCACGACCGTTGCGTTGTTGGCCGCGAATACGAGCTCGTTGATGCGGCAACCGAAGAGCGGCAGCATCGCGCGCTCGCCGGGCGCCGTTTGCAGGATGATCAGCACGGCCTGCTTGATATCGTCCGCGCCGGCTGCGAATTTGACTTTTCCGCCTTGCGTGGCGATCGGAAACGCCCAACCCTGCCCGAGAAAATCGCTCGTATTGCGCGAGGGGATCGTGCTCATCAGTCACCCGATCCGCACAGTCGAGAGGCCCGCGACCTGCACCATTGGCGGTGGCGCCTGCGGGCCCGCCGGGGGGACGTCGTGACAGGTCTCGCAGAAGTCGCCCATGCGCGCCGCGCCACGGCCGTTGATATGTACGCTCACACTGCCCATGACCACGCGCCCGAGGTTGGTCGGCGGAACCTGGAACGTGCCCGTCGCCGGGATATGTGGCGGCACATTTTGAGCCATCGAACCCACGGTGGCGGCGGGTCTGCCGTTGATGCGCACGTTCGCGCTCGTGTTCATCGTGATCTTGCCGTTGAACGGGAACGGCTGCGGCGTCGGCACCGGGCCGCCCGGGCTCGGCACGAGCACGATATGGATGTCGGCGGCATTGACGATGCTGTCGCCGAATTTGGCTGCGCCTTGTCCCATGATGTTTCTGGCCTCGCTAGTTCAAGTCGATCATCGTGGCCGAGAGCTTCATGCTCTGGCCGCCTTGCAACTGCATCGCGGCATTCGACAGCGTCGCCTTGACGCTGCCCGCCGTGTTTTGCACGGTCACCTGCGCGCCGCTGATCGTCACCGAGCCTTTCGCGCTGATCTCGAGGTCGCCCTCGCTGCTGATCGAGATCTTGTTGTTGGCCGTATCGATGCGGACCCGGTTCTGATTGTTGTCGACGATGACGATGCCGCCTTTGCCTTGCTGCGAATCGTCGAGCATGATGGTCTTGCCACTCTTGGTGCGAATGACGCGAACGTCTTGCTGTTGTGCCTTGTCGACGGGCGGCTTTTGCGCCCCGTTCCAGAGGAAGCCAAGCACATAGGCGCGACTCGCGTCGCCGTTGGCGAAGCCAAGCAGGACGGAGTCGCCCTTTTGCGGAAGAAAGAACGCGCCGTATCCGGCTCCGGCGTAAAAGCTCATGATCTGGAGCCAGTCCGATTCGATCTTCGTTCCTTTCAGAATGAACTCTGCCCGGACGCGGCCGAGGCCTGCCGGGTCTTGTGTGTCGCTGACCGTGCCCGGCGTCACGCTGAGCGCGAAACTATCGAGCGAGACCGCTTCATTGGGCGTCATATGCCTGTCCTCCGCAGCTTGAATTCGGTTCGATAGCCTTCGTCGACGTCATAGGTGTGCACGCTCGACGTGATGTAGTAAATGCCGTTGAAGCGCTCGGCGAGGCCGGTGAGCTTCACGTTGATACCCGCGACGAGATCCGGGTTGCCGAGCACGGACGTGCTCCCATCGATGAACTGATTCAGATTGCGCTGGTATTGCGCGGCCGAGACCTTTTCGAGTGCCTGCTGCGTGCCGATATTGGGCCGCTCGTAGCGGACCGGCGAACTCGGGAAATCGTCGGCGAGCTGATAGCCGGTGGACTTGCCGCCCATCTTCTCCTGCGTCGTGCCGGAGGACGTGGTGGCCGTCAATACCCTGTTGGAGGCGACGTCGTAGCCGCTGACGATCACTTTCTGGCCCAGCGTCGGCACGCGCAGCGCGAGCTGCAGGTCCGACACATCGAGCGGAAAGTTCAGCACGCGCTTCGGGCTCATGCCTTCGGCCGAGGGACGAAAGACGAGCGTCGTCTCGTCCATCAACAGCTCATAGTTGAGCTGGGCGCAGCGCAGCATCAGAAAGTCGTAGTTGGTCAGGTTGTTTTGCAGCACGTAATCGTTGACGATGCCGGTGTTGCCCGCGAGCCGCACTCTGAGCCCTACGCTGTCGGCGACTTGCGCGACGATGTCGTTGTCGGAGAGTTTCTGGAACGTGCGGGTGCGCGTGCCGAATTTGAGCCAATACATGCGGTCGAAGCCGCGGATCGTCGCGCTCGAGTAATCGCTGAAATGCGGCTCGATCGCGGTGATCTGCCCGTCGACGAGCTGTTTGAGCGTATCGATACCGAGGAACACGGTGATCGCGTCACCGGGTTGGAACATATCGAGGTTGATGTCCTGCCATCGGCCCGAGGCCGAGAACGAATTCAACGTGAAGCTGAACATCGTCGGCACGTTGATCTCGTTCTCGACACGCACGCTCTGGATCGCCGTCGTCACAGACGACGGCAGCGCCGAACGATTCTTCATGATGCGAAAGCCGCCGCTCTTGATCTCAAGCATTCGCGGCTCCGTTGAAGGTCTCGCCGTGCGTGTCGACGATGACGAGCATGCGCCCCACGTCCTCGCGCGTGGGAAAGTTGAGCGGATCGTAGATGCCATTTGCAACGGCGATCAAGCGCCATTGGTCCGGGTCGCCGAGCGTTTGCTGTGCGATCAGATAGAGACGGTCGTTTTCGCGGACCTGCCAGAGCTGGCGGCAGTTGAACTTGCCCTGCGAATGCTGATCTTCTTCCGGCGTCAGCACCGATTTGAAAGTCACGGTAAGCTCGGCGCGCACTGGCACGCCGGAGCTCAGGAACATCGTGAATTTTTGCTCGAGCTTCTTGACGATGCCGACGAAAAGCGGCCCCGCCCAGGTGAAGACGACGACGGGCGGATCGCGCCGCTCGCCGGTGCCCACGGTCGGTTGTGTCAACGCGGCGATCTTGCTCGTTTTGGAGCGCACGTCGACTTGCTGCTCATAGGTATCGAAGAAAAGCGACACGGTGAAGTCGTCGTCTTCGACGCGCTGAAACTGAATGTTCGATCCCTGGCCCTGCAGCATGACCGTCTTGTTCAGCGACAGCTCGGTGGGGTTGTACATAACCGGGATTTCTTCGCCGGTTTTCTGCACGATGATCTTGGCCATTTCGAGCATCAGCGCGCCCCTTTCCGATAGCGTTCGACGTTCGCGCGTTGCTCGAGCGTCGTGTGGATCTGCCGCGCTAGCGCCTGGACGAGTTTCGGCGACAGCAGCGCGTCGGAGACCGCGGTGCGGATGTGCTGTTGCTGATGGCCTTGATGCAGGATTTCACGCACGACTTTCGTCTGTACCGTACGCTCGATCCGTTCGATTTCGCGCTTGATCTCGCCGGCTTGTGCTTGCGGTGCGTGCCGCAGGGCGAGGGTCGGGGCCACCGGCTGCGACGCGCCATAGCGCTGCAGGACGGTTGTCGATGTATCCGCAAAGAGTGGCGCGACGTCGGTATGCAGCGTCATGGCTGCGGTGCGCAAGGCGGTCGGCCGGTCGAACAGCCGCCGCTGGAAGTCGCGGGCCGTGCGGCGAACGTGGGCCAAGCGTTCGAACTCCAGCCTGGTGAAGCGATCGTGCGTCAGGCGTTCGACGGTGCGCTGGACGAAGCGGTCGTGCGTGACGCTGGCGACGTTCGGCGTGTCGAGGCTAAGCTGCGTCAAGCGTTCGGTGTTCTTCCTATCGAAGCGGACTTGC
>CBJLAJ010000050.1:0-32398 GCA_966421005.1 uncultured Paraburkholderia sp. | reverse complement strand
TCGCTGCCTTTCACATCGATGACTCGGTTGGCGGCAGCGGCAAGTACATCTCGGGGCATTTCGTCGCCGGCTACAAGATACCGACGCAAGCTTCCGGCATCGGCACCACCGGCTATGGCAGCTACGTCGCGCCGCGGATTGCGTACTAACTAATCAACAACCCGCCGACACCTTCACCCGTCGAGATGAACGGCGGACCGAAAGCATCAAATTCATGCCGACGTGCCCATCCCTTCTGGCTACAGCGCCTCGCTCGTCAATAAACACCGTAAATTTTATCTACGCTGATACCCCACATAGACCTTGATAGCGAAACCGGGAGAGAATCGCCCACTTCCAAACGATCCCACTGTCGCTTAGGAATGGTGTGATACGTCGGTATGATCTCGGCGATGCTCAATCGAATGGCGTAATGGCGGTAGCGTCCCCACGAGATTCGCTTATCGACGATTTGAAGCGTCGAGCTACTCCGCAGCCCCCAATTTTCCGTATATGTCCACCCTAAAATATAGCCGGTCGCCAGAGCGGTGGATATGAGGAGGGCGACTAAAAACAAATATTGCTTCGCAGAAAGTCCAACTATGCGTCGGAGCGGTACGCCGATGACCGCGAAAAACGCCACGACCCACCCTACACCTAGAACAATCATCGCTGCACATAGAGCGGGGCTTGGCGAGAAGCCTTGTATATATGCGAAGCACCCGAGTGTCATGGTACCCAACCATGCGCAAACGAATAGTCGCTCCCCGCCGTCATTGGCGACTTCACGAGAATTGGCAGGTCTGCGCACCGGTCGCCTCTCTTGGGCTGTTTAGATTAAGAACACGCGATTCGAGCGGCTAGAATCAAAACCAGCTCATTCTCACTTACTTTCGTGATTCACGCAAAAAAACCGGCGAGCTTGACGCCCGCCGGCTCATAATCCTGTCTCTGAACGGAATGTCCGCCTCAACTAGCCGGCGCTGCGTTAACCGCCGAAGCCCCACCTTGCGGCACTTGCGCGGGCAACTTACTGTAGTTCGTATCCGCATCCGGCGCCCGAGGCGTCTCCCCCGTCTGCTGCAACCACCCGCCCCCAAGCGCCACATAAAGATCGACGAGATTGGTAAGCCTTGCCACGCGCGCATTGATCAGCGATTGCTGCGCCGAATAAAGATTGGTCTGCGCGGTCAGCACCTGCAGATAGCTATCCACCCCATTCCGATACCGCAGCTGCGACAAATCCAACGCCCGCTGCTCAGCATTCGTGTTCCGCTCCAACGCCCCGATCTGCGCATCATAAGTACTCCTTGCCGCAAGCCCATCGGCCACATCCCGAAACGCCGACTGAATCGCCTTCTCGTACTTCGCAATCTCGATCCGCTTCTGAATATTCGCCAGATCGAGATTAGCGATATTCCGCCCACCTTCAAAAATCGGCAACGAAATCTGCGGCGTAAAACTCCAGGCCGCCGAGCCAGGCTTGAACAACCCACCGAGCGTCAAACTCGCCGTCCCTGCTGAACCGGTCAACGAAATCTTCGGGAAGAAAGCCGCACGAGCGGCACCAATATTCGCATTAGCCGCTCGCAACGCCGCCTCCGCCTCCATGACATCGGGCCGACGCGTCAGCAAATCCGAAGGCAGGCCAGCAGGAATATCCGTCAACAACGCCTGATCGCCAAGCGTATTCCCCGGCGGCAGATCATCGGGCAGCGGCTGCCCGATCAACAACACCAGCGCGTTCTCCGCCTGAGCCCGCGAGCGAGCCTGAGCCTCACGATTCGCCCGCGCCTGCTCGACAACCGTCTCAGCCTGACGCAGCGAAAGCTCTGAACCCGTGCCGTTATCGAACTGCAGCTTCGTCAGATCGTACGAGCTCTGGGCCGATTTCAGCGTCTCTTCCGTCACCTTGAGCAGATCGTCGACGGCAAGCATCTGCAGATACTGATCCGCCACCTGCGAGACGAGCGAAATCTCGGCCGCCTTGCGCGCCTGCGCCGTCGACAGATATTGCTCGAGCGCCTGATCCTTGAGGCTGCGAATACGGCCCCAGAAGTCGAGTTCCCATGAGGCGTCGAGCCCGACGTTGTACTGCCGGGAAATCGTCTTGCCGAAGAAGCTCAAATCCTTCGGTGTGCGCGAGACGCTTTCCTTGCCCGTCGCATCGAGCGTCGGGAACAGATCGGCGCGCGAGATCCGATATTGAGCACGCGCCGCATCCACATTGAGCACCGAGACGCGCAAGTCACGATTGTTCGCGAGCGCGATCTCGATGAGCCGCTGCAGGCGCGCATCGACGAAGAAGTTCCGCCAACCAATATCGGCCGCGGCCTGGTTCGCAGCGCTGCGGCCCGGCGTACCCGCCGGCTGCGTCGCATAGACGCCCGAACTCGGAAACGCGCCGGCCACTGGCGCAGCCGGGCGCTCGTATTTAGGCTGGAACGAACAGCCGGCGGCGAAAACCGCGGCCGCGATCGCAATCAGGGAATGGTTTCGCATCTGCATGTCACTGTCCTTCATTGCGCGGACCGCCGCCCGCACCACCGTTGCCGCCATGGCCACCACCGCCATTCCCGCCTTCCGCGACGCGATCTTCAAGCTTCGGCGCATGATGCGCTTGCGCCAATCGCGCGGCCTCGTCGGGATCTTCGGTCTCGCCCGAGAACTTCGCGCGAATGACGACGAAGAACATCGGGATGAAGAAGATGGCCAGGAACGTCGCCGTCAGCATCCCGCCGATCACGCCGGTACCGATCGCATGCTGGCTCGCAGAACCCGCGCCATTACTGATCGCAAGCGGCATCACGCCCAGAATGAACGCCAACGACGTCATCAGAATCGGTCGCAACCGCAGCCGCGACGCTTCCATCGCCGCTTCGACAGGCCCCATCCCCTCCTTGTGCTGCAACTCGCGCGCGAATTCGACGATCAGAATCGCGTTCTTCGCCGATAGCCCCACCGTCGTCAGCAGGCCCACCTGGAAGAACACATCGTTCTCGAGCCCGCGCACCGTGGCGGCCAAGAGCGCACCGATCACGCCAAGCGGCACGACCATGATCACCGAGAACGGAATCGACCAACTCTCATACAACGCCGCAAGACACAGGAACACGACGAGAATCGATATGCCGTAGAGAATCGGCGCCTGCGAACCCGACTGGATTTCCTGGTACGAGAGCCCCGTCCACGAATAACCGATCCCCGCCGGCAGTTTCGCGGCGAGCCGTTCCATGGCGGTCATCGCCTGCCCCGTACTCTTGCCCGCCGCGGCCTGACCTTGAATCTCGACCGCGGAGATCCCGTTGAAACGCTCGAGCTTCGGCGAACCATAGGTCCATTGCCCGGACGCGAACGAGGTGAACGGCACCATCGTCCCCGAGCCGTTGCGCACGTACCAATGCGACATATCCTCGGGCGACATGCGGAACGGCGCATCGGCCTGCAGATAAACCTTCTTGATCCGGTTATCGGTATCGAGGAAGTTGTTCACGTACTTCGACGCCCAGGCAATCGAGAACGTCTGGTCGATCGCCTCCGCGGTCACACCCAGCGCCTGAGCTTTTTCCCGATCGATGTTGACCTGGAACTGCGGCGTATCGTTGAGTCCGTTCGGCCGCACGAGTGCAAGCGTCGGATCCTTCGCCGCCATGCCAAGCAACTGATCGCGCGCCGCCATCAGCGCCTCGTGACCATGCCCAGCGTTATCGGTCAACTCGAAGTCGAAGCCCGACGCAGTACCGAGTTCGGGGATCGACGGCGGGTTGAACGGAATGACGAGCCCGTCCTTGTAGCTCGCATAGTGCATGAACATCCGCTGAATGACGGCCTGCACTTTCTGATCCGCATGCTGCCGCTCGCCGTAATCCTTGAGGCGCACGAAAACGAGACCCGAGTTCTGGCCGCGGCCCGCAAAACTGAAGCCGTTGACCGTGAATACCGATTCGACGACCGACTTCTCCTTGTTGAGCAGGTAGTCGGCAATATTCGCGAGTGTCTTGCCCGTCGTCTCCTGCGTCGAACCGGTTGGCGTGCGCACGAGAATGAACGCATAGCCCTGGTCCTCGTCGGGGAGGAACGACTTCGGCAGGCGCACGAACAAGAGCCCGATCGCGACGATCACGACGATATAGATGAGCAGCCACCGGCTCGAGCGGCGAATCACATGGTGCACGCCCCGCTGATACTTCTCGCGGCTCGAGTTGAACGTGCGGTTGAACCAGCCGAAAAAGCCCTTCTTTTCCTCGTGATGGCCTTCCGGTATCGGCTTGAGAATCGTGGCACACAGCGCGGGCGTCAAAATCAACGCAACGAGCACGGAGAGCACCATCGCCGCGACGATCGTCAGCGAGAACTGCCTGTAGATGGCCCCAACCGAGCCGCCCGAGAGCGCCACCGGCACGAACACGGCCGAGAGCACGAGCGCCACGCCGACGAGCGCACCCGTGATCTGGCCCATCGCCTTTCTCGTCGCCTCGCGTGGCGATAACCCCTCCTCGGCCATGACCCGCTCGACGTTTTCGACGACGACGATCGCATCGTCGACGAGCAGACCGATCGCAAGCACGAGCCCGAACATCGAGAGCACGTTGATCGAGAACCCGACGGCGTTCATGATCGCGAACGTGCCGAGCAGCACTACAGGCACCGCGATCGTCGGAATCAGCGTTGCGCGCAGATTCTGCAGGAAGAGGTACATCACGAGGAAGACGAGCACGATACCTTCGAGCAGCGTCTTGATCACTTCCTCGATCGACAACCTCACGAACGGCGTCGTGTCGTACGGGTACTTCACCGCCAGACCGTGCGGGAAATACTTCGACAGCTCCGCGACCTGCTGGCGCACGAGCTTGGCCGTTTGCAGCGCATTCGCGCCCGTGGCGAGCTGAATGCCCATACCGACGGTCGGCTGGCCGTTGTAAGCCGTATCGACGTTGTAGTTTTCGCCGCCGAGCTCGATGCGCGCCACATCCTTGATGCGCACCTGCGAGCCATCCGGACTCACCTTCAGCAAGACGTTGCCGAACTGATCGGGCGTGCGCAGCAGCGTCTGCTCGGTGATCGTCGCCTGCAGCATCTGTCCCGGCACGGACGGGGTACCGCCCAGTTGGCCGGCCGCAATCTGGACGTTTTGATTCTGTACCGCCGTCGAGACATCGACCGGCGTAAGCCCATAGTTCGTCAGCTTGGTCGGATCGAGCCAGATCCGCATGGCGTACTGTGTGCCGAATAGCGACAGCGTGCCCACCCCGTTGATCCGGCTGATCGGATCTTGAATGTTCGACGCCACGTAGTTCGCGAGGTCGTACTTGTTCATGCTGCCGTCTTCGGACACGAATGCGAGCACGAGCAAGAAGCTGCTGCTCGATTTCGTCACCTTCGTGCCGAGCTGCTGCACGACCGATGGCAGAAGCGGCGTGGCGAGCGACAGCTTGTTTTGCACCTGCACCTGCGCGATGTCAGGATTGGTGCCGGCCGCGAACGTCAGCGTGATCGTGGCGGTGCCCGAATCGTCGCTCGTCGACGAGAGATAAAGCAGGTGATCGAGGCCGCTCATCTGCTGCTCGATGACCTGCGTCACGGTGTTTTCGACCGTCTTCGCCGAGGCGCCGGGATAGGATGCGCTGATCTGGATCGAAGGCGGCGCGATCGTCGGATACTGCGCGATCGGCAAATTGAAGATCGACGCGATACCCGCCAGCATCAGGATGATCGCAATCACCCACGCGAAAATCGGTCGATCGATAAAAAACTTGGCCATGTAACGGGCTCCCCTCTGTTACGCGCCGGCGGGCTGCGATGCAGACGCGGGCTTCGATGCCGACGCGCTCTGCGGGGCAGTGGTTGCGGAGGCGCCGGATGCCGGCGCGGCAAGCTGGGCCGGTACCGCCTTGACGGTCATGCCCGGGCGGACTTTCTCGGTGCCCTGAACGATCACGCGATCGCCGGGGTTCAAGCCGCTCTCCACGATCCAATCGGGCCCGCGCATGCCGGAAGTCACGAGAATGCGCGGCGCGACCTTGTCGTCGGCGCCGACGACGAGCGCGCTCGCCTGTCCCTTCTGATCGTGCGTGATGCCGACTTGCGGCACGAGCATCGCACGCTCGTTGACGCCCTCTTCGATGCGAGCACGCACGAACATGCCCGGCAGCAGGACGCGGTTCGGGTTCGGGAACATCGCGCGAACCGTGATCGAGCCCGTCGACTGATCGACCGTCACATCGGAGAACTGCAGCTTGCCCGGCTGCGCGTAAGTCCGGCCATCCTCGAGAATCAGCGTGACCTTCGCCGCGCCCGGCCCGTTCGTCTTCAAGCGCCCCTCCTGGATCTCGCGACGCAGCTTGAGCCCGTCGAGGCTCGACTGCGTGAGATCGACGTACATCGGATCGAGCTGCTGGATCGTATCCATCAGCGTGGCCGCGCTCGCCTGCACGTACGCGCCCGGCGTGACTTGCGAGACGCCCGTGCGGCCGGTGATGGGCGCGACGACGTCCGTGTAGCCGAGATTGATCTGCGCGGTCTCGACGGCTGCCTTGGCCGACGCCACGTCCGCCGCGGCCTGCCCCTGCGAGGCAACGGCGTTGTCGTAGTCCTGCTTGCTGACCGCGTTCGCGGCGACGAGCACCTTGTAGCGGTTCGCCTGCGCCGTCGTGCTGGCGAGATTGGCCTGCGCCTTGGCAAGCGATGCCTTCGCGCTGTTGAGCGAAGCGAGATACGGCGCGGGGTCGATCTTGTACAGGCGCTGGCCGGCCTTCACTTCGCTACCTTCTGTGAACTCGCGGCGCTGCACGATACCGTCGACGCGCGCACGCACCTGGGCGACGAGGAAGGCGCTCGTGCGCCCGGGCAATTCGCTCGTGACGGGCACCGCGCTCGTCGTGACGGTGACGACGCCCACCTCGGGCGTTTGTTGCGGCGGTGCCGAATGTTTTTGCCCGCACGCCGCGAGAATCATGGCAGCCGTCGCGGTAGCGATCAGGCGAAGAGGAACCGTTTCGACACGCATGGAGCAACCTCTGATCAATGACTGGGAACAAAGTAGGCCCGCTGCGCCCCATTCCCACGAGACGCGCGGCGCGACTCATGTCGCGAAACGCTTGAAGACGACGGACCCGCTGGCGGGCCGGAACCCGCGGCATGTCGGGCGCGCGGATACCGCGCCACAACGCCGGCGGCGCGCCCGGACCCGAGAGCGCGAAGCTTGTCGCGATGCCGCGTGCGACAGCCAATCAGCGATATTACCGGGAATCCGCACTGGACCATTCAAACGTAGGACGGTATTGTATATACATTCATCGATGTATGTAAAAGGTTTTCGTTGCGAAACACGCCGATACCAAGCAACAATTCGCGCTTGTAACGCGCCGTAATGATCGGATCGTCCTATTTGTCGGACGGTATTGTTACAGGGACATCCACTGTCGGGAATCGACGAGCCCGTAGGAGCGGGAAAGCAAGATGGTCAGGAAAACGAAAGAAGAGGCGCGCGAGACGCGCAATCGGATTCTCGATGCAGCAGAGCAGGTTTTTTATGACAAGGGGGTGTCACGGACGTCGCTCGCCGACATCGCCGCCCAAGCGGGCGTCACGCGCGGTGCGATCTATTGGCATTTCGCGAACAAGGGCGATCTCTTCACAGCCATGTTCGATCGCGTCTTGTTGCCGCTCGACGAGCTTTCGGCCGACGATGACGAACACGGCGATCCGCTCCTGCGGCTCGCCGAGAAGCTCAAATGGTGTTTGCGCGCGGCCACCCTCGATCCGCAACGCCGCCGCGTGTTCGATATTTTTTTTCTGAAATGCGAATTCGTCGACGAAATGGGGCCTGTCAAAGCGCGCCATCAGGCGAGCATCGAAGAAGGCATCGGCAAAATCGAAAGCGATCTGCAGCAGGCGATCGCGAAGGGCCAGTTGCCGTCCGGTCTCGATACGAAACGCGCGGCCCTTTTTGTGCATGCGTTCGTCGGCGGGTGTCTGCGCGACGCGCTGATGCTCCCGCCGCCGACCGACATCGATGCGCACATCGAAGCGTTCGTCGATGCATGTCTCCATACGCTGCGCACGAGCCAGGCGTTGCGCGGCTCGCCGGTATCGGCTCGCTAACAAGTCCGATACCCACGAGCGGACGCTACGCGGCGGCGTTCAGCGACGCGGCGCGCGCTCTGGCCGCCTGATTCGATGAGTAGATGGTGCCGCGTTCGAGAGGCTCGCCCGATGCAAGCGCCGCGACCCAGGTGTCGGTCCGCGCAACCGCCGCAAAGCGCGACTGCAGCACGACGCTATAGACGCGATGAATGTCCTCGGCGCTGGCAAAGCCCGCGCTGTTCTCATAGGACACCGTGCCCGACGCGTCGGACAGGAACTCCACAGCGAAGCCCGCGTGGAGCGCATGGACGATCGTCGAGGCATCGCAGTTGTGCGTCATATAGCCCACCACCGTCAGCGTGTCGATCTCGTGCTCGGCGAGCCATTGGGTCAGATCCGTCCCGGTGAATGCGCTCGGCAGCGATTTTTCGATGTAGTGATCGCGCGCACGTTCGGCGACGACCGGGTGCAACGCAGCCCCCTCCGTGCCGCGCGCAAAAAGGGGCGAGCTGGCGGGCGCGATGTTCTGCACGACGACAACCGGCACCGACGCAGCGCGCGCGGCATCCATGGCGCGCCCGATATTGGCGAGCGAGCTCTGAACGTCGGGAAATTCGATCGGTAGATCGCCGCTCACGTATTCGTTTTGTACATCGATCACGATGAGGGCACGGCGGACGGTGTGGGTCATGGCGAACTCCTGATGTCTGGGTATGTTCCGGGTCGAACCCGCGGCGGTGAAAGCCGCTGCGATGGACACCATTGTTCGCCTTCGCCTCTTCCGCCGAAAGTGACCCGAATGCCATTAATCGATAAAATCGGGCCACCCGCTTTTTTTGGGCAGAGGAGTTTCCATGCGTCGCTCCAGCGCCACCCCGGCTCGCAATACCCCAGTCGTCGCCGTCGTCGCGTTCGATGGCATCAGCCCGTTTCATCTTTCGGTACCGTGCATCGTCTTCGGCGAAGACTACAGCGCGGGTGGCGTCGAGCGGTTCGATGTACGCGTATGCGCTCGCCACGCCGGTGCGCTCGCGACAAGCGCTGGATTCACGATCGCGGCACCCAACGGCCTGGAAGCGCTGGATGCGGCCGATATCATCGTCGTGCCGAGTTGGAGTAATGCACTTGTCACGCCTGATGACGCGCTCATCGCCGCCTTGCGTCGCGCCCACGCGCGCGGTGCGCAATGCGTGGGGCTTTGCCTCGGCGCGTTCGTGCTGGCGGCCGCCGGTCTGCTCGACGGCCGCCATGCCACGACCCACTGGGCATGGGCCAGCGAGTTCGCCCGGCGATATCCGGCTGTCGTTGTCGACGCCTCGGTGCTCTACGTCGATGAGGGCGATGTCCTGACGTCCGCCGGCACGGCGGCCGGCATCGACTGCTGTCTGCACGTGCTGCGCAAGCGCTGTGGTGCTCAAGCCGCGAATTATGTTGCGCGGCGGCTCGTCGTGCCGCCGCATCGGCAAGGCTCTCAGGCACAGTTCATCGAGCAGCCGGTCAGCGCCGACGCGCGCGATGCACGCCTCACTGCACTGCTCGACTGGGTGCGCGCGAACGTGCATGAGACCCATACGCTCGATTCGCTTGCCGAGCGCGTGTTGATGAGCCGGCGCACGTTCACGCGGCGCTTTAGGCAAGCAACGGGCACGACGGTCGGTGCGTGGCTCCTCGCCACGCGGCTGGCTCGCGCGCAGCAGTTACTCGAGACCACCGATCAGAGTGTCGATGCGATCGCCGAATCGGCAGGATTCGGCTCGGCGGTCTCGCTGAGGCAGCATTTCGCGCAGGCATTGAAAACTTCGCCGAGTGCATATCGGCGCGAGTTTCGAGGCGCGGCGTAAGGCGTTGCTATTGGAGGCGATGCAGCAGATAAAGCAGTGTGCCGACGATGACGATCGCGAGCGCCCATGCCCAGACCGGCATCGCTCGCGGCTCTCGGCGATCGAGCCCATGCGTGCCGCGCTGCCCGAGTAACAGGCCGATCAGGCGGCCTGGCGGCGACGGTGTGGCCGTTTCGTTGCGCCCCTTTCGATGCGCGAGACCCGCGAGGCTGATGGGGCGCAGGAACACATGCTGACGTCGACTCCACCCTCCGGCGGTCGCCCGGTTGGGTCGCTTGCTGTGCTTGGCTTCGACAACAGCCGCGAATTCAGCGAAGAAATCCTCGGCCAACGCTTGCAGGGCGTTTTCGACTTGGCCCAGCGGCAAGCCGGCCAACGGACCGGTCAGCGTCGTCCAGATTGCGTAGTCGATACGCGTTGTCGGTCCCGCACCGCTCGCATGTTGCTCCGCCGCGGGCACCTCACCGTCGAGCGCGATCTCGACCTGCCCGCGTAACGAACCGACGCCGGCCGCGCCCGCCTTGAAGTTGATGACGCGACGCAGTGCGCGAAACGCACCGGGCTCGGCGGGACAGTCGGGGGTAGCGTCGCCCTCGGAGATATGCAGTCGTACGTCGTAGCGTCCGCGCAGCGGACCGACGGGCACGGTCAGCGTCAGGAGGAACTCGCCGTCAGGCAGCCGCGAGAACGTCTCGCAATTTTCCAGGCTCGCGCGCACGAGCGCGGGATCGGAAAGCGCGTGTGCCACCGCGGAGGGCGCGAGGCAGATGCGCACGGCATCCGTCATCTCCATGACGATGTTCCTCGATGCACGCGCGCCTCGCTCATGCTCACGAGGTCTGGTCGATGCGATCGACACGCTCGCCATAAAAGGCCAGACAGCCTCTGATGGCACCGGCCGTCTCGTACGGCGCCTCGTAGCTCCAGGCCGCGTTTTCGATCATCCCGCCGTCCTCGGTCAGCAGATGAAAATACGACGCATCGCCCTTGTAGGGGCAATGCGTTGTGTGGTCCGAGCGCGAGAAGCGGGTCATGTTGACGTCCTCGCGCGGAAAATAGAAAACGTCTTGCAAGCCGGTCTCCTTGAGCGTGAACCCCCGGCTCGTGTCCGCCAGCGTGATTCCGCTGTGGATCACTCGCAGGCGATGCGGGTTGGGCTCGATGTCGACTCGATGGGCATTCGTCATGGCGATTCCCTTGGCAAAGTTCGAACTCGGACGCGCCTTTGCGGCAATGCAAAAAGCCACGGGTTCTCACCCGTGGCTTCCATTATCAAACAAAGCTAGCGCACGTGCGCGCCTTCAGTGCGCTACTGCGTGTTCCAGTGGAAATCCGCGTGTGCGCCGGGCTTGCTCGTCACAGTCACCGCACGCGTTTGCTCCTGGTCCTTGTAGGTTGCACGAATGGTATAGCGGCCCGGGGGCAGCTTCACCAGCATGTACGGTCCTTTGGCGTCGGTGGCGAGCACCGGGTCGCTGCCTGCACCGATGATCTTCACGTGCACGTCGGCCAAGTAGTCGGCCGTCGGTCCCGTGAAGCGCAGCGCCAGCGGCCAGCTGTGCGCGGCGCTTTTGAGCGCCGTCGACTCGTCGAGACCCACGCCGCCCGACACATAAGACACCGAACCCTGTTGCTGGATGGGTGGCATGCCGCCGCCGTTCGCATTGCCGGCGCTCGTCATGTCGGTGGTCGTACCGCCGACCGTATCGGAGGCCTGCGCGAAGGCACCGCCCGCGAAGCCGAGGGCAAGGACCGCGGCAAGGGCCGAGAGTCTTGCTCGTTTGCTGTAGGGTGTTTTCATCAGAGTCGCTCCTTTTCTTCGTAACGAAGAAACCAGCAATGCCCGTGCCTGAAGGACGCGGTGGCACGGCACGGGCAACTGGCGGTCAACCGAGATCGACCGGCACGAAGATCTGCGCATCGTTGCGCTGGATCAGCAGCGCCACGCTGCTGCCGGCCTTCGCGATGATCTGCTTCAACTGCTCCGGCGACGAAACGGGGCTGCCGTTGACCGCCAGAATCACATCGCCGGGCTGGATACCGGCACTCGCGGCCGGGCCCGACGCCTGCTGCACGACGAGGCCGTGATTCAGCGAGCTGCTGTTCTTTTCCTGCGGCGTCAGCGCACGCACGGCGACGCCCAGGCGGCTCGGCTCGGTGCTCGCTTTACTGTTGTCGGCCACCTTCGTATCGGACAGCGAACCCAGCGTGACGGTCAGCTGCTTTTTCGACTTGTCGCGCCAGACATCGAGCGTGGCCTTGCTGCCGGGCTTCATCGACGCGATTTGCGCAGGCAGGTCGGTCGAATCGCCAACCGCCGCACCGTTGACGGCAAGAATCACGTCGCCCGCTTGCAGGCCCGCCTTCGCGGCCGGGCCGCCCGGATCGACCGAACTCACGAGCGCGCCGGCCGGCTTGGGCAAGCCGAACGAGTTGGCGAGCGTCTGGTTGACGCCCTGCACGGCCACGCCGAGGCGCCCGCGGCTCACATGACCGTTCTTCACGAGCTCGTCCTTGACGCGCATCGCTTCGTCGATCGGAATTGCGAACGACAGCCCCTGGAAGCCGCCCGTTTGCGAATAGATCATCGAGTTGATCCCGATCACCTGCCCTTGCAGATTGAAGAGCGGTCCGCCGGAGTTGCCTGGATTGACAGGCACGTCTGTCTGAATGAACGGCGTGTAGTTCTCGTCGGGCAGCGAGCGGCCCTTCGCACTGATGATGCCGGAGGTGACGGTGTTCTCGAAGCCGTACGGCGAGCCGATCGCCACGACCCACTGACCGACCTTGCTCTGCTGCGGATCGCCGATCTTCACGACCGGCAGGTTCGACGCGTTGATCTTGATCACGGCCACATCGGACTGCTTGTCCGTGCCGATGACCTTCGCGCGATATTCGCGTTTGTCGGTGAGCTTGACCGTGACGACGTTCGCGCCGTCGATCACATGCGCATTCGTCAGAATGTACCCGTCATTGCTGATGATGAAGCCCGAGCCCAGACTCGCGCTCGGGGTCGCGTCCGGCTGCGCGTCGCCATCGCCGTCGTTGAACCCGGGGAACTGGCCGTAAAAGCGCTTGAAGAACTGATAGAACGGATCGCTCGGGTCGATCGGCAGTTGCTGGGCGCGGTGCGCCGTACGCTTCACGACATGCTTCGCGCTGATATTGACCACCGCCGGACCATAGGCTTCGACGAGCCCCGAAAAATCGGGAATACCCGTCTTCGCGGCAGCTTCGGCCGGCATCATCGGCGCGGCCTGCGCCGCCGTGATGATCTGGGGATCGGCGTGGCGCGTGCCGGCCACATAGCCTCCGGATACCGCGAGAGCAACCGCGAGAGCGATTGCCCCGCGCGACAGAAATGACCTGTTCATCGAAAGGGCCTCCTTGCTTGATGGAAGGCAGAGTAAGGGGCCTGGCTTAAAGGAGCCTTAACGGTGCGAGAGCCCCGCCGCGCGGGGGCCGGCGGGCGGTCAGAGGCTTAGAACCGTATGGTGACGAGCAGCCCGCCAAGCGGCGCGTCGCCGAGCTCGACCGTCGCGCCGTTTTGCGTGGCGACGCGCTTGACGATGGCAAGACCCAGACCGCTGCCCGACACATCGGCACGGGCGCGCGCCGACGCATCGCGATAAAAGCGGTCGAACACGCGCGCGCGCTCCTCCGGCGGGATGCCGGGGCCGCTGTCTGCGATCTGGACGCACGTGCGCCCGTGCGGGTCCGTTGCGAGCGTCACATCGATGCGCCCACCCGGCGGTGTGTATTTGACGGCGTTGTCGAGCAGGTTGCCGAACATCGCGCGCAACGCGTCGGCATCGGCTGTGACGGTGGCCGCCTGCGCATCCTCGAAGCCCAGATCGACACCGCGGCGCTGCGCGAGCGGCGCGTGCGCGGCCACGCATTCCGCCAACAACAGGCGCAAGTCGACCGAATCGCGCACCGCGCCGGCCGCCGGTTCGGCGCGGGCAAGCGCAAGCAGCTGCTCGGCAAGACGCGTCGCGCGCGTCACGCCGGCTTGCAAGTCGTCGAGCGCCTCGCGGCGCGACTCGTCGTCACGCGCCCGCGCAACGAGCTGCGATTGGATCTGTACCGCGGCAAGCGGCGTGCGCAGCTCGTGCGCGGCATCCGCCACGAAGGCGCGCTGCGTATCGAGCGCTTCGGTCAGCCGCGCGAGCAAGCCGTTCAATGCGCGCACGAGCGGCTGCACCTCCAGCGGCAGCCGCCTGTCGGGCAGCGGATCGAGCGCCTCGGGCCGCCTCGCGTCGAGCGCGCGCGTCACGCGGGCGAGCGGCGCAAGCCCGCGCCCCACGATCACCCAGACGGCGAGGCCCATGAGCGGCAGCAGCACGATGAGCGGCCACAGCGTACGCAACGCGACGTTCGCAGCCAACCGGTTGCGCACCGATATGGGCTGCGCGAGCTGGACGACGTTGTCGCCGACGATCGCGCCGTACACGCGCCAATCGCCCCGCTCGGTGCGCTCCGTCGAAAACCCGAGCTCGGCGCGCGGCGCAAGCGGCGCGCGCGGATGCGAGTAGTACATCAGTGCGCCCGTGCGGCTCCAGATCTGAATGACGATGCCTTCGTCGGCTTCCTTGTGGGCGCCGAAGATTTGCGAGAACGGCTCCGATGGCAGCGCCGCCGCGATTTCCTGCAACTGGTAATCGAAGAGTTCGTTGGCCTCGGCAAGCGCCTGGCGATAGATGAGCCAGCCCGCGGCACCCACGCCCGCCACGACGATCGCGAGCAGCCAGAGAAGCAGTTGATGACGAATGGAACGCATTGACTAGGATGAGAAGACCGCGAAACGGGGCGCTCAGGCGTCCTTCGAGATCATGTAGCCGAGGCCGCGCACATTGCGGATGAGCTCCGCGCCGAGCTTCTTGCGCAGCGCGTGAATATAGACTTCGACGGTATTGCTGCCGATCTCCTCGCCCCAGCCGTACATTTTTTCCTCCAGCTGGCTCTTGGACAGCACTGCGCCGGGGCGCGCGAGCAGCGCTTCGAGCAGCGCGAATTCGCGCGCCGACAGTGCCACCGGCGTGCCGTCGAGCGTAACCTGATGCGCTGCCGGATCGAGCGTCAGCGTGCCATGACGGATGACCGACTCGCTGCGCCCCGCCTGCCGTCTGATCAGCGCCCGCATGCGAGCCGCGAGTTCATCGAGATCGAAAGGCTTGACGAGATAATCGTCCGCGCCGGCGTCGAGCCCCTTCACGCGGTCCGCAACGGCATCGCGCGCGGTCACGACCAGCACCGGCATCGTCAGGCCGCGCGCGCGCATCGTGCGCAGCACGTCCAGGCCGTCGCGCTTGGGCAGCCCGAGATCGAGCAGGACGAGGTCGTACGGCTCGCCCGCCGCGGCGGTCAGCGCGCTTTCGCCGTCTTGCACCCAGTCGACCGCGAAACCGTCGCCGCGCAGCGCCTTGCGTACGCCCTCCGCAATCATCTTATCGTCTTCGACCAGCAATATCCGCATCGCATCCGCGCGTCGGAACGCGCCGTTTGTCGCTCATGAAGCGCATTGTAGCGGGCTCGGCGTACCGTCGCGGCGCCCGAATGCGGCCGGGCCGCTCTACAATGCAGGCTTTGCCCTACGTTCGCCATGCCCTTCGTGCCTTTCATGACGATCGCCCCGCTTGCCGCACGGCTCAATCGCATTTGCCGCCTCTTCCCGTCCTCGGTGTTCCCACTCCGCTCGGAGCGGCCCCGCGCGGCGACTCTCGCGCGAAGCGCGGCCGCGCTCGGTGTGGCGATGAGTCTCGCGTTCGCGGGCAGCGCCGACGCGCGCGCGCTCAAGCACCGTCCGCGCATCAACGTGAGTACCGAGTTGCCCGCCACGGTCACGCGCGCATTGACGCGCGCTCGCGTGCCGCTCGATTCGGTCAGCGTCGTGATCGAGCGCATTGGCAGCCCGACGCCCGTCGTCGCGCTCAATGCCGCCAAACCGATGCTGCCCGCCTCCACGATGAAGCTCGTGACCACCTATGCCGGCTTGGCGATGCTCGGGCCCGACTATCGATGGCGTACCCGTGCCTACGCGGACGGCACGGTCGATACGAACGGCGTGCTGCACGGGGACCTCTACATTCAAGGCACCGGCGATCCGAAACTGGTGCCGGAGGAGCTCGTCGATCTCGTCGACAACATCCGCAAGACCGGCATCACCGGTATCGATGGCGCGCTCGTGCTCGACAAGCGCTTTTTCGATCCGGCCACGCGCGATCTGCCGCCCTTCGATGACGATGCGAACGCACCCTATAACGTCGGCCCCGATCCGCTGCTTTATGCGTTCAAGTCGCTGTCGTTCACGCTGAAACCGGCCGGAGACGGAGCGGTCGCGATCGATGTGTTACCGCCACTGGCCCAGCTCAAGGTCGACAATGCGCTGCACGCGAGCCCGGGCCCCTGCGTGGGTGCGGCGGCCGAGGCGGCCACGCCGAATGTCATGCCGCAGGGCGACGGGACCGTCGATGCAATGTTCGCGGGCGACTATCCGGTACGCTGCGGCCCACGAACGGTCAATCTCGCGGTGCTGGACCACACCGCCTTTTTCGCGGGCGGCTTTTTAGCGCTGTGGCGTCAGGCCGGCGGGACGTTCAAGGGGACGACACATGAGGGCGCGGTTCCGCTCGGCGCGCGGCTCGTCGCCACCCACCGCGGGCCCCCGCTCGGGGACATCGTCCGCGACATCAACAAGTTCAGCAACAACGTGATGGCGCGCAATCTGTTCCTCACGATCGGCGCCGTCGCCGGCGAGCCGCCCGCCACCCCGCAAAAATCGGCGGCGGCCATCGAGCGCTTCCTGCATTCGCAAGGGCTCTCGATGCCCGCATTGACGCTCGCCAACGGCTCCGGCCTTTCGCGCGACGAGCAGGTGAGCGCGCTCGGGCTCGCCGAGCTGCTGCAAGCGGCGAATGCGAGCCCCGTCGCCCAGGTATTCGTGGCTTCCTTGCCGATTGCGGGTGTCGACGGCACGATGCGCAATCGGCTGCGCAACGAGCCCGTGCTAGGCAACGCGCATATCAAGACCGGCACGCTGCGCGATGTGCGTGCGATCGCTGGTTATGTCGCCGCGGCCAACGGCGAAACCTATGTCGTAGTCAGCCTGATCAACGACGACCACGCCGCCGCGGCGCGCGAAGCGCACGACGCGCTGCTCGAATGGGTTTATCGCGGATTGCGGTAGGCTCGAATACTTCTTCTAAGATAAAGCACGCCCGCGCGAGCCGCGAGCGTGTACGCTGTCGGGCAGCGATCGAGACGGCACGCCATGATTTGCCCCGCCGCTCGGATCGCCAGAAAAGGGGACAGCAGCGCTGAGTCGCTGCGACAAGACCAAGGAAAAGAAACAGGAGGAAGACGTCATGCAATTCGACGCCGAATTGCTCCTCATCGCCATGGCGCCCGTCTTTCTCGCATGTATCGGCTGGGAAGCGCGGCACATGGCGCGTACGCGGGCCGACGCGAAGATCTACGACTGGCGCGACACGCTTTGCAATGCGGCACTCGCGCTCATGCATCAAGGCGCCGACAAGCTCGCCTGGTTCGCCGTCGTGCCGGTCTACGGCTACATCTACGCCCACTACCGGCTCTTGACCTGGGAGCCCGGCTGGCTCGCGTTCGCGGTGCTGTTCGTGGCACAGGACCTGCTCTATTACGTGTTCCATCGCATGAGTCACCGCGTACGCTGGCTTTGGGCGGCGCATGTCGTGCATCACTCCTCGGAGCGGCTCAACTTGTCGACAGCGTTTCGTCAAAGTCTCATGTATCCGATCGCAGGCATGTGGGTGTTCTGGACACCGCTTGCGCTGATCGGCTTTCCCCCGGGGCAGATCGTAGCCATCGTTCTCGTCAATCTCGCCTTTCAGTTCTTCGTGCATACGCAGGCGTTCGGCCGGCTCGGCTGGCTCGAATACGTGCTGAATACGCCATCGACGCATCGCTGTCACCATGCGCGCAATCCGCGCTACATCGATCGTAACTACGCAGGCGTGCTCGTCGTTTGGGATCGGCTCTTCGGCAGCTATGTCGCCGAAGACCGCGCCGAGCCCCCCGAATATGGGATCGTCGACGGGCCTTCTACACACAACCCGCTCAAGGCTACGTTTCACGAATGGGCGTCGATGTTCGTCGATGTCGTGCGCGCCGAGGGCTTGCGAAACAAGCTGCGCGTGCTCGTCGCGCCGCCCGAGTGGGCCGCGGCGTTTCGCGCGGCACGCTAGTCCCGAACGCTTCGCATCAAACATCACACAGGCTCCAGACAAGCCATACATACGAGGAGAAGAAGTCGATGGAACTCAGTCATAAAACGCAATCGAAGCGTCTTGTGCGCGCGGCACAAGCGGCTGTCGCCAGCGTGGCGTTCGCATTGCTCGTCGCCTGCGGCGGAGGCGGATCGAGCTCGCCAACGAGCTCGACGCCAGCGGGCGGCGTATCGCTGAAGGTCGTTTCGTTCGGCGACAGCCTGTCGGACGTCGGCACCTACGCCCCCTTCGCCAATGGAAGCTTCGGCGGCGGCCGCTTCACGACGAATCCGGGGCAGGTGTGGACGCAGGATGTCGCGAATTACTACGGCGATACGCTGACGACCGCGGTGACCGGCGGCTTCGGCACACCCACCACGGCGACGGGCGGCTTCGGCTATGCGCAGGGCGGCGCGCGCGTTTCCCTGCAGCCCGGCATCGGCTATCCGACGGTGACGGCGGTGCCTGTTGCCACGCAGGTGCAGAACTATCTGAGCGCGAACGGCAGTTTCAACAGCGGGCAACTCGTGCTCGTGCAAGGTGGGCCCAACGATGTCGTGCTCGCGGCGCAGGCTATCGCCGCGGCGCCGACCAACCCCACTGTCATCGCGCAGCAGCAGGCTAACGTGGTGTCGGCCGCCACCACGCTTGCGGGTGTCGTCGGCACGATCTTGAGCAATGGCGCGACAAAAGTCGTCGTTGTGAACGTGCCCGATATCGGCAAGGCACCGCTCGGCGTCGCTTCGTCGGACGGGGGTGCTCTGCTCACCGCACTCAGCAGCGGCTTCAATACCGCCTTCAGCACGGCGCTCACGGCCACCGGGCTGATGAACAAGGTCGTTTTTGTGGATTCGTTCTCGTTCATCGACAGCGTTGTGGCGAGTGCTTCGGCAAACGGCTTCTCGGTTTCCAACACGGGCACCGGCTGCAACTTGGCAGCAATGCAAACGAATGCGACAAACTACGCGACGGCCAATCCCAGCGTGCTCCAGCCAGGGGAAACGCCGGCTCAGTTCGGCGCCTCGCTCACTTCGTCGCTGTTTTGCACGCCACAGGTCTATACCACGGCCAATGCCGACCAGACTTACATGTTCGCCGATACGCTGCATCCGACCACGCGTTTGCATTTGCTGTTCGCTCAGCAGGTTGAAAAGCAGATCGCCGCAGCGGGCATCGGGCATTGATGAGCGCGTGAGTCGCTCGCTTGAGGGCTCGTTGTAGCGGCCGTCGCATTCGAAGCAGACCGCGGACTGTTTTCGAATGCGGCGGGAGCGCTAGGCCTCCGGCCAGGGTTTCCGAGTCTCTCCGGCGCCAAAATCCTTTTCGTTGCGGCCTTATGGCAGATGGGGTTGCATTGATCAAATTCGGGCGCTTGTTACCGCCAGTACGCCCGCACTAGGCCACCACCACATGCGTATGCCCGAGCGAGCGCCGTTTGTTTTTTTTCACCACGATGTCCACATCACGTCCCAGCCTGTTCAAGCACTCGATCATCTTGGCTTGACTGATGCCTCGGAATTTGCCGCGCAGCATTTCCGAGAGCTTCGGTTGCGGCATCCCTAGCAACTCGGCCGCCCGCTGCTGCGTCAAACGCCGACTCTTGATGATTTCGCCGATCTCGTGTGCGAGACCTGCTTTAACGAGCATCTCGTCCGCCTGGGGATAGCCCAGGTCCGCATACGGGTTGTCGCTGCCTTGCTCGATGGCGATGCCGTCGATGGTCGCTACCCTTCTCATATCAGTGACTCCTTTCCAATGCTTCCACCGCTTTCAAACGCCGCTCGATCAAGTCGATATCCGGCTTCGGCGTCGCAATACCGCTCGTAGCCTTCTTCTGGAAACAATGCACCACATACACCGCTTGCGCGTACCGCACCGTGTACACCGCACGATATGTATCGCCCCGGTAGTCTTCCACCACTTCAAGAACGCCTGCTCCGCCAAACCCCTTCAACGGTTTCGCTTGACTGTGCTTACCGCCCCCTTGCGCCAAGTGCAGCGCATAGCCAAACGCGTCTTTCACATCGTCAGGCATAGCATTCAAGTCTTTTTTTGCTGAGCCCACCCAGCGCAGCGGTTTGATTGCCACCAGCATCGTCGAATTATACCCAAATGTAGATAATGCGCGTCGACTATGGCGGCCCGCTGCAAGTCCTTTCGAAGCATCGCGCACCTCCCCACCGACATGAGCCACCTATGTTGGTTGAGTCCCGACAGCAACTTATCGATTGGCTCCGAATATCGGAACAACTCCTGCTGATGACTCTCCCGCACCGAGCGCGTCCACGTATCGATGAAACCTACCGTCGCCGCGGTCCGCGACACGAGCACCGAAGTGCCCTTCCTTTCTCCGAACCGGACAATGCCAACATTGGATAGGCAGGTCGTTGACAGACGTAAGGGAAGTATTTACATTTCCCTCCCTCATACCTAGCAGTCAACGACAGTCGGCCGAACCGACGAACGGAACAGTCCACGCATTCCCGAGCTGTTCCGACTCAGCGTGATACCGAAAAGAGGCAAGCAATCGTTGGAGAAACAATGCTTGACCTGCCTCGACCTCCCGTCCTACCGGAGAGGGCAGATGCGCCGCCGCTACTGCGCTGCGCGTCCGATCCACTCAGTCAACTCATCCTCTACATCCGGGCGATGCCGGCCGAGATTTCCATTCTCGATCCGGTCGTCGCCACGCTTACCCAAGGTCTGCCCCTGACCTGCCGCAAAACCTGGCCTGCGCACATCACCGCGAGCGCGCTCGTGCTGCGGGAACGATCGATCTTGGTCGTCAAACACCAGACGCTAGGGAAATGGCTTCAACCTGGCGGCCACGTCGAGCGAAGAGAGCATCCCATTCAAGCCGCGTTGCGCGAAGTCACGGAGGAAACGGGATTTGCTTCGGCCGTCCACGCCTGGCATGGCCTGCACCCCTTCCCCGTCGACGTCGACGTGCACGAGATTCCCTCGAACAGCGCTAAAGGCGAGCCATCGCATCTTCATGTGGATTTTCGATATCTGATAGACGTGGGTGCACGCGTACGATCGCCCGAAATGGACTGCGAATATCGGAGCTTCGACACGATCGACGAGCCCAATCTCCGCCACCTGTTTGCGAAGCTCGATCGCATGGGTCTTACTCAGACCGAGGTGGAGGCACGATGACCAGGCCGTTCTTTTCGACGATTTTGCAGCACGTACCCGCCGACGTTGAGTCGATCGTCATCGTCACGCATCTTGTTCCCGACGTGGACGAATTTGTGCTCGCGCTGAATGACACGATTCCGGTCTCCGCCGTCATCCCGAAACCCAGCTCGGTGAATGGAAGCGTGCTGTCGAAAATTCAACGAAATGTACCCATCCTGAACTACACCAGGAGTGCGATCGCCTCGCAGCCAACCGCCTTTCTAAGCGATCTGAAACGGCGTGTTTCCGATAAGCGGTTCGCCATCATCGATACGGGCGGCTATTTCTCTCATGTTCTCGACGACATTGCGAATTCGAACGAATTCAAGCTTGCCGGAATCGTCGAAGACACAGAGAACGGTCACAAAAAGTACGAATCGTTCTTGTCAAGAAACGATCAATGCCGCGAGCTTCCTTTCCCGATCCTCTCCGTCGCGCGGAGCAAGCTGAAGGAGCCGGAGGACTTCCTTGTTGGTCAGGCAGTCGTTTTTTCGGCAGATGCGCTGTTGCGCGAATGCGGAATGCTACTGACCGGAAAACAGGCCGTCGTTCTGGGTTATGGAAAAATAGGAAGCAGCATTGCGGCGAACCTTCGCGCGAGAGGCGTACGAGTGGATGTGCACGACTCCAATCCGGTTCGGCAAGCGCTCGCATGTGCGCACGGGTACAGCTCGCGCAGCCGCGCCGCGCTGCTGAGTCAGGCGGACGTAATATTCGGCGCGACCGGAAACAAATCCATTGGCGCCACCGACATGGAAACCATAAAGGATGGCGCATTCATCTTTACGGCCACATCGGGCGACGATGAAATCGACGGCTATCATGACATTCTCGCCAGCCGCAAGCCGTCGTCACTTCATGCTCGCGTCTGCGCGCTCGCGTCGAGTAACGGAACGACCTACCTCTGCAACGACGGTAACGCCATCAACTTTTTGCATGGCGGCGTCCTCGGTCCCTTCATCAAGCTGGTCCAAGCGGAATTGATTTTCGCGCTCTCTCAGCTCGGCACAGCCAACCGCGACCGCATCCGCCATCTCAGCGATGAATCCAAGCGTTTCATCGCCGACCTGTGGCTGTCTCACTTCCATCATCCGCACCCGAACGAACAATGAGTCCCTCCTTCGTTTCTCCGTCGCCCGCTCCGATTGAACCTGTCATCCGAGCACTCCGCGGCGAACTGACAAAAACGTTCGACGAAAGCATCGTCGCGCACGACATTGCCCATCTCGATCGGGTCGTTCGCAACGCGGCCGACATCTGCGATACCGAACCGGATGCCGATCGGCTCGTCGTCGCCATCGCGGCACTGCTGCACGACTTCCATCGCGTACTCGAAAAGAAACACCAGCGTCATGTCGCGCCCGAGGAAGCCGAACCCGAACTGCGAAGTTGGATGGCCGGCTCCGCGATCATTCCAGCAAACGCTATCGACAAAGTCTGCGCAGCCGTCAATTTCACCGAGTACTACCGTTGTGCTGGCCACGATATCGAATCGATGGCTCCGTCGCTCGAAGCCCGGATCGTCCGCGACGCGGATATGCTCGATGCCCTTGGCGCGGTGGGCATCGCCCGCGCATTCATGTTCGGCGGCTATCTGGGTGAACCGATGTGGGTGGAAACGAATCCTGCCTCACTCGGCGGAACGTTTGTTCCGGGCAAAGCCACATCCGTGGTTCATCACTTCCACGAGAAGCTTTTCCAGCTCGAATCGGAGATGCTCACGCAGCATGGAAAAAGTCTTGCCCGCGCGAGGACCGACTATATGCGGGGCTTTATGGACAAACTCATGGACGACTTGCGGCCCCAGCCTCATTGTTAATCGTTCGCTGAACCTCCGATAATGAAAACAGCCCGATCAGCGCAGGCCGATCGGGCTGTTTCATTCCCCTACTCCAGCTATTCTCGCTACTCGCCCGCCTCGAACGCCGCAGCAGCGCGGCCCAGCCGATCGTTCACCGCAATCCACTCTGCCGTCTCGGGCAGCTTCTCGATCAGAATCCGCGTGACATCGGCACGGTCGAGTGCGCGCAACAAGCTGTAGAGTTCGCGCGCATAGACGTGCGGATCTTCCGGCGCCGCCACGAAATGCACGCCGCGCGCATCAGCCCAGGCACCGGCGCTCGATGTGCGAGCAACGAGCGCGACGCGCGCACCTGCGCTGCTCGCGCTTTCGAGCAACGGCGTCAATACGTCGAGAGCAGCCAGCGTGAGCGGTGTACGCGGCGCATAGTGCGCTTTCAACGTACCCGACGCGCGCGGTGCTGTCGCATCGCTGCCGTCGGGCAAACGCGGGGCCACGCCGAGTACGTCCGCAATCTCGACAGGCGTCACGCGCCCCGGGCGCAGCAGCGCCGGAAACCCCCGCGATAGATCGAGAATCGTCGACTCGATTCCCACCTCGCATGCACCGCCATCCAGCACATAAATGCTATCGCCGAATTCTTCGCGCACATGCTGCGCCGTGGTCGGGCTCACGTGACCGAACCGGTTCGCGGACGGCGCCGCGACGCCGCCATGGCCATCCCTGCGTGCGTCGAACGCGTCGAGCAGCGCCTGGGCCACCGGATGCGAAGGCGCCCTCAGGCCGACCGTCTCCTGACCGCCGCTGACGGCCGCAGGAATACGCGCCGCACGCTTCAGGATCAGCGTGAGCGGGCCTGGCCAGAACGCATCGATGAGTCGTTTCGCATCGGCCGGCAGTGCGTCGACCCAGTACTGCGGGTCACCGTTGGGACCGAGATGCACGATGACAGGGTGATTCGAGGGCCGCCCCTTGGCCGCATAGATTCGCGCCACGGCTGCCGGGTCCTGCGCATCGCCGCCGAGCCCATAAACGGTCTCCGTCGGAAACGCGACAAGCTGCCCCGCATCGAGCAGTGCGGCAGCCTCTTCGATTCGCTCGGCGGCAACGGCGTGCGCGTGAGATTGGTGCGGGCGGGGTGACATCGCGATGCGACTTCCTGTGGTCCCGCTTCAGCTAAGCGGAATGTGCATCAGACGCGCGCAATCGCGCGCCGCGGTACGCGCTTCGTCGAGTGTCGCCGCCGTGAAATTGATGTGGCCCATCTTGCGGCCTGGCCGTGCTTCCTCTTTGCCGTACAGGTGCAGCCGTGCCGTGGGCATGGCGGCCACTTCCTGCCAGGGCGGCGTCACCGGCGTAGCCGTGCTCGCACCAGCCGCACCTGTCGGACCGCTGCCCGCGAACCAGACGTCGCCGAGAATATTGAGCATGACGGCCGGCGAGTGCTGACGCGGATCGCCCAGCGGCATGCCCGTCATCGCGCGCACCTGCTGCTCGAACTGGCTCGCCGCGCAGGCATCGACGGTATAGTGACCCGAGTTGTGCGGCCGCGGCGCCATTTCGTTGGCAACGAGCGAGCCATCCTCGAGCACGAAGAATTCGACGCACAGCACACCGACATAGCCGAGCGCCTCGGCAATCCGCTCAGCGGCCTGCTGAGCGCGATCGACGAGCGCGGCCGGCGCGTCGGGCGCGGGCACGACCGTCAGTGCGAGCACGCCATGACGATGAATGTTTTGCGCGAGCGGATAAACAGCCGTCGCGCCGCCTGCGCCGCGCGCAACGAGCGCCGATACCTCGAACTTGAGCGGAAGCATCTTTTCGAGCACGCAAGGCACGCCCGAGAGCGCGCTATGCGCATCGCGCACCGCGTCCGCGCTCGTGACACGCACCTGCCCCTTGCCGTCGTAGCCGAGCCGCGCGGTCTTGAGAATGCCCGGCAGGACCGCTTCGAGTTCGGCGTCGGACAGTGCCGCCAGCGCGTCGGTCGATTCGATGACCACATGCGGCGCTACAGGCACACCGCAACTTTCGATGAAGCGCTTTTCGGCGATGCGATCCTGCGCGATCGCCACGCAGCGTCCGGCAGGACTCACGAACGTGCTGCGTCCGAGAAAATCGAGGCTCGCCGCCGGCACGTTCTCGAATTCGGTCGAAACCGCCGCGCACAGGCGCGCGAGCTCCGTGAGGGCCGCCTCGTCGGTATAGGCGGCGCGCAAGTGCCGATCGGCCACACGGCCGGCCGGGCTCGATTCGTCGGGGTCGAGCACCGCGACGCGGTAGCCCATCGCCTGCGCGGCGAAGCAGAACATGCGGCCGAGCTGGCCGCCACCGACCATGCCAAGCCACGCGCCAGGCAGAATCGGGGAAACAGGGGTCATGTCAGAACTCATTTCAGTGTGATTTCACGCGCGAAGGCGCTCCTGCATCGGCCTCTATATTGACAGCGATGGTGATTCAACGCGCGATTCAAAGCGGGGGCAGCACCATCGCGCGAGCCGCCTCGTTTTGACGCTCGCGAAACGCCGCGAGACGCTTCGCGTAATCATCCGAGGTTCCAGCCAGCAACGCGATCGCGAAAAGCGCCGCATTGGCCGCGCCGGCTTCACCGATCGCGAATGTCGCCACGGGCACGCCCTTGGGCATCTGCACGATCGAATGCAGCGAATCGACGCCTTTCAAATATTTGCTCGCCACGGGCACCCCGAGCACAGGCACCGTCGTCTTCGCGGCGAGCATGCCCGGCAAATGCGCCGCGCCGCCCGCGCCGGCGATGATCGCGCGCAAGCCGCGCGCGCGCGCCGATTCCGCGTAGGCGAACATTTCGTCGGGCATGCGGTGCGCCGAGACGACGCGCGCTTCGTACGGTACGCCGAACTCCTGCAGAATCGAGACAGCGTGTTTCATCACCTCCCAATCGGAGTTCGAGCCCATCACGACGCCGACGAGCGGTGCGGCATGCGTATGGGGGGAATCGGTCTTGACTGCTTCGCTCATCGTGCGCGGTCCTTCGCTTTCATCAAATCGATTACGTCGTTCGAATGCGGTACATCGCTTCGCTCACGCGAGCTTTTGCCCCGTCAAACGCTCGAGCGCTTCGCGGTATTTCTCGCTCGTCTTCGCAACGACATCGGCGGGTAGCTTCGGCGCCGGTGCGGTCTTGTCCCACGGCTGCGTCTCGAGCCAATCGCGCACGAACTGCTTGTCGAACGACGGCGGATTGCTGCCCACCTGATATTGATCGGCGGGCCAAAAGCGCGACGAATCGGCCGTGAGCGCCTCATCCATCAGATAAAGCTTGCCGTGGTTGTCGAGCCCGAATTCGAACTTCGTATCGGCGATGATGATGCCGCGTGTCGCCGCGTACTCCGATGCTTCCTTATAGAGCTTGATCGAGATATCGCGGATCGTCGCAGAGAGTTCGGTGCCGATGCGGCGCTCCATCTCGTCGAAAGTGATGTTTTCGTCGTGATGCCCAAGCTCGGCTTTGGCGGCCGGCGTGAAGATCGGCTCGGGCAGCTTCTCGGCATTCGAAAGCCCTGCGGGCAGCGTCACGCCGCACACGGAGCCCGTCGCCTGGTAATCCTTCCAACCGCTGCCGGCCAGATAGCCGCGCACGACGGCCTCGACGAGAATCGGCTCCAGGCGCTTCACCACCACGGAGCGCCCCTTCACCTGCTCGACTTCGTCGGGCGCGACAACGGTCTCCGGTGCCACACCCGTCAAATGATTCGGCACGATATGCGCGAGACGCTCGAACCAGAAGTCCGCCATCTGGTTCAGGACGCGGCCCTTGTCGGGAATCGGCTCGCCCAGCACGACATCGAACGCCGACAGGCGATCGGTCGTGACGATGAGCAGGCGATCGGCGCCCACGGCATAGTTGTCGCGGACCTTCCCACGGCCCAACAGGGGCAGCGAGCGAAGCGAGGATTCGTAGAGGGTAGACATCGTCGTGGACCGTCAGTCGTCAATAGGAATACGGGTCAATGCTGCGTGGTGCTGCTCAGTCAAACAAAATGCAACAAAATGCAAACGCCGTTCCCATCGATGCAACGGGAACGGCGAGGCGTCGAAACTCCTCCCGGGCTTTAGCGCACGACTTGCGCCAACGCGCCGGACTTGTACTGCTCGGCGATCTTCTCGAGCGGCAGCGGTTTGATCTTCGCCGCCTGTCCCTCGCAGCCGAACGCGCGATAGCGATCCAC
The DNA here is from genome assembly GCA_966421005.1 of uncultured Paraburkholderia sp. GTDB lineage: Bacteria > Pseudomonadota > Gammaproteobacteria > Burkholderiales > Burkholderiaceae > Trinickia. Next base: position 5,061 of record CBJLAJ010000050.1, on the reverse strand, counting down.
GCAGATCTTCTTCGCGGCCTCGCGGGCCGGCTTCAGATAGTCGCGCGGATCGAATTTACCGGGGTTCTCGAACAGATAGCGGCGGATCGCACCGGTGATCGCCAACCGCAAGTCCGTGTCGATATTGACCTTGCGCACGCCGTGCTTGATGCCTTCCCGAATCTCTTCGACAGGCACGCCGTAAGTTTCCTTCATGTCGCCGCCGAACTCGCGGATTTCCGCGAGCAAGTCCTGCGGCACCGACGACGAACCATGCATCACGAGGTGCGTATTCGGAATGCGCGCGTGGATTTCCTTGATGCGATCGATCGCGAGGATATCGCCGGTCGGCTTCTTCGTGAACTTATAGGCGCCGTGCGAGGTGCCGATGGCAATGGCCAGCGCATCGCATTGCGTCTGCTTCACGAAATCGGCCGCCTGTTCGACATCGGTGAGCAGTTGCTCGCGCGTCATCGTGCCTTCGGCGCCGTGGCCGTCTTCCTTGTCGCCCTTCATCGTTTCGAGCGAACCGAGCACGCCAAGCTCCGCCTCGACCGTCACGCCGATGGCATGCGCCATTTCGACGACCTTGCGGGAAACGTCCACGTTGTACTCGTACGACGCGACAGTCTTGCCGTCGGCTTGCAGCGAGCCGTCCATCATGACGCTCGTGAAACCGCTGCGGATCGCCGCCATGCAGACCGCCGGCGATTGCCCGTGGTCCTGATGCATGACGATGGGAATGTGCGGATACGATTCGATGGCGGCTTCGATCAGATGGCGCAGAAACGGCTCGCCGGCGTATTTGCGTGCACCGGCCGAGGCCTGCATGATGACCGGCGCGCCGACCTCGTCCGCCGCCGCCATGATGGCCTGGACCTGCTCCAGGTTGTTCACGTTGAACGCGGGCAGGCCGTAGCCATGCTCGGCTGCATGGTCCAGCAGTTGACGCATTGATACGAGAGGCATGCTGAGTACTCCTTGAGATGGAAACCGGGTGCTCGTAGCGGCACTTTTTGTGCGAATGTGCGCGATTTTATCGCGAAGCGGCCGTCATCCCGTAGTTTCGGGCCGGATTGTGTCCGGCCACCACGAACGACTGGCGGCCATGCGAGGCGCCGCCGCGACCGAAAACAGCGGCAGGCGGCCCATCGACCGCCTGCCTGCCGCCCTGATTCGGCGCGCGCGCCCGGGCCGCTTTATGCCGGATCGCCGACACGTACGATCTTGAGCGTATTGGTGCCGCCCGCCTGCCCCATCGGTTCGCCGACGGTCAGCACGACCATGTCGCCGCGCGAGGCGAAGCCCTTCGAGACCACCACCTCCACGGCCTGCTTGAGCGCCTGGTCGCGGTCGCTGTTCGGCTCGATGGCAAGCGGCGTCACGTTGCGAAAGAGCGCCATCGCGCGCTCGCTCGCGACGCGCGACGTCAACGCGAAAATCGGCACGTGGGTCCAGTGACGCGAGAGCCACAACGCCGTCGCGCCCGATTCGGTCAGGGCGACGATGGCCTTCGCGCCGAGATGGTAGGCCGTGAAGAGCGCACCCATCGCAATCGACTGGTCGATGCGCGTGAACGTTCGATCGAGAAAATCGCGATCGAGCTCGACGTGCTCGGACTTTTCGGCTTCGATGCAAATGGCCGCCATCGCCTCGATCGTTTGCACCGGATACTTGCCGGCGGCCGTCTCGGCCGACAGCATGACGGCGTCCGTGCCATCCAGCACGGCGTTGGCCACGTCGGACACTTCCGCGCGGGTCGGCACCGGTGCATAGATCATCGATTCCATCATCTGCGTGGCCGTGATGACGAGCTTGTTCGACTCGCGGGCCATGCGGATCATGCGCTTTTGCAAGGCCGGCACGGCCGCGTTGCCCACTTCGACCGCCAGATCGCCGCGCGCGACCATGATGCCGTCCGACGCGTCGAGAATGCCCTGCAGGGCCGGAATGGCTTCGGCACGCTCGATCTTCGCGATCATCTTCGGTTTGATGCCATAGGGCATGCCGGCGATGTTCGCGAGCTGGCGCGCCATCTCCATGTCCGTCGCGTTCTTCGGGAACGACACCGCGATGTACTCGACGCCGATCGCCATCGCCGTGCGGATGTCTTCCATGTCCTTCGCCGTCAACGCGGGCGCGGTCAAGCCGCCACCCTGGCGGTTGATGCCCTTGTTGTTCGAGAGCTCGCCGCCTACCTTCACGACGGTATGAATCTCTTCGCCGATGACGCGCGACACCGTCAGGACGATCAGGCCGTCATTCAGGAGCAGGACGTCGCCCGATTTCAGATCGCGCGGCAAATCGCGGTAGTCGAGCCCGACGCGCTCGTCATTGCCGAGCTCGCAATTCGCGTCGAGGATGAACGGGCTGCCGGCGCTCAACTGCACCTTGCCGTTTTCGAACTTTCCGACGCGGATCTTCGGGCCTTGCAGGTCGGCCATGATGGCCACTTCCCGCCCCGTCTTGCGGGCCGCTTCGCGCACGTGCTCGGCGCGCTCGCGATGGTCGTCCGCCGTGCCGTGCGAAAAGTTCAGGCGCACCACGTCGAGACCTGCCTGCATCATCTGCAAGAGGACTTCCGGCGAACTCGATGCCGGGCCGATAGTGGCGACAATCTTGGTGGCGCGATGCATGTAACTCCTCGTCTGGGTTGAGTCGTTGGTTGATCGCTGCGAGTTGGCGGAATGCGTCGGCGCCAACGCGATGTCGGCGTTGGCGCTGGGTCGCGCGCCGGCTCGAACCGGCGTCGCTTTGTCAGAATCCGAATGTCGAAGCGCCGCGATGGCCGGCGAATCGGGTGTCGAATCGGGCCTCTTCTCCGGAGCCCGATCCGCCGCGCGGGCGGCCGCTTTCGCGCCCTTCGCGCCCTTCGCGCGCCGGGTGCCGCTTGCGAGCCGGGCGCGCGCCGTCATCGTCAGGCCCGCGACTCGAGTACCTCGACCGCCGGCAGCTTCTTGCCCTCGAGGAATTCGAGGAAGGCGCCGCCGCCCGTCGAGATGTAGCTCACCTTGTCGTGAATACCGTACTTGGCGATAGCGGCAAGCGTATCGCCGCCGCCCGCGATCGAAAACGCCGACGAATGCGCGATCGCCTCGGCGAGCGTCTTCGTGCCGTTGCCGAACTGGTCGAACTCGAACACGCCGACAGGGCCATTCCAGACGATCGTGCCTGCGTTCGCAAGCTGCGAAGCGAGGGCGCGAGCCGTTTGCGGCCCGATGTCGAGAATCATGTCGTCGGCCTCGATCTGAGCGACCGGCTTCGTCGTAGCCGCGGCCGTCGCCGCAAACTCCTTGGCCGTGACGACATCGCTCGGGATCGGCACCGATGCGCCGCGCGCGCGCGCCGCATCGATGATCGCCTTCGCTTCGTCGACGAGATCCGGTTCGGCGAGCGACTTGCCGATGGAAAGGCCTGCCGCGAGCATGAACGTATTCGCGATGCCGCCGCCGACGATCAATTGATCGACCTTTTCGGCGAGCGATTTGAGAATCGTCAGCTTGGTCGAGACTTTCGATCCGGCGACGATTGCCACGAGCGGCCGCTTCGGGTTGCCGAGCGCCTTGCCGAGCGCATCGAGCTCCGCTGCAAGCAGCGGGCCGGCGCAGGCGATGGGCGCGTACTTCGCAATACCGTGCGTTGTCGCTTCGGCGCGGTGCGCGGTGCCGAACGCATCATTGACGTAAATGTCGCAAAGCTTCGCCATCTTTTGCGCGAGCTCGTCCGAATTCTTCTTTTCGCCCTTGTTCACGCGGCAGTTCTCGAGCAGCACGAGCTGGCCCGGCGCAACATTCACGCCGTTCTCGACCCAGTTGGCGACGAGCGGCACCTCGCGGCCCAAGAGCTCGGAGAGGCGCTTCGCGACGGGTGCGAGCGAATCCTCGGGCTTGAACTCGCCCTCGGTGGGGCGCCCGAGATGCGAGGTGACCATCACGGCCGCGCCGGCCTCGAGGGCGGCCCGGATCGCCGGCACCGATGCGCGCACGCGCGTGTCCTCGGTGATGTTGCCCTGGTCGTCCTGCGGCACATTGAGATCGGCGCGGATGAAAACGCGCTTGCCGGACAGCTTGCCGTTCGCGATCAGATCGGTAAGACGCAATACTTGGCTCATGGGGATATTCGCTTGCGAAGTGGGTTGCGGGCGGGCATTGCAAAACGTGCGCGCACCGCCGATATCCCTGGCGCGCGCAGCGCGGCAAACGTGCATTTTAGCCGATCGACCCGCCGGGTCCCCTCCCGAGATCGAATCAGCCGCATTTTTGGCGCGGCGTTTCGATAGCGAGCGGCCATTCGGCGCGGGTCGCGCCGGCGACCATCTGCGAGCGCAAACGCTTATGCCAGCAGGCGCAGCACGGTGAAGACGGTCATGCCGACGACGATCGTGCCCAGCATGCTGCGGCGCCAGAGAAACCAGGCCAATCCGGCCAGCGTGCCGTAAAGCGGCTGATTCGATAAAGCGAACGAAACACCATGCGGCGTTTCGAGCACTTCGGGCACCACCACGGCGACGAGCGCCGCGGCCGGGGCGTAGCGCAGCGCGCGCTGTACGCGCTCGGGCAGCACCGCGCGCTCGCCACCGAGCAAAAAGAACGCACGCGTGGCCGCCGTCACGAGCGTCATGCCGATGACGACGAGCCAGATTTCGAGGGTGGTCATCGCACCCGCTCCTTGCTCGGTGCGGCCGTGCCACCCGCCCGCGAGGAGGAGAGATCGACAAGGAGATCCGCATCGCAGGCGGGCGGGAGATGCACCTCCGGTCGCTGCAGGCGATCGCCCTGCACGTGGCCAACTCGATCTTCCTCGGGGACTATCTCACGTCCGAGGGCCAAGCAGCCGAAGCCGACCTGGAGCTCATCCACGACAACGGATTCGTCGTGCTCGGAGCCGCGAGCGCAGGAGCCCAGAGCGCGCACCTCGGATCCGACGCGGCCCGGCACGACCCGGCCAAACGCCGGCGTGGGGCCGGGACCGACCTGCTGCCCAATGCGTGACCTCCGGCCGGGCTCGGCCGCGGCCCTCGCTCCCCCGCTCGTGCACCGTGACCGCGGCATCGTCTGGCACCCCTACGCCCCGCTCGACGGC
>CBJLAJ010000049.1:0-32632 GCA_966421005.1 uncultured Paraburkholderia sp. | reverse complement strand
TGCCCATCTGCTGGAAGTAGTAGTCGCTCGACAACCACTGCCGCTGATTCGTGAAGGCCGGATTCGTTTCGATCACATACGTTGCATTCGGCGCCGTATTGACGCTGAAAAGGCCGCCCTTCGGCAACGTGATGTTGTTCAGCACAGTGACTGCCGTCGCACTGGCGATCGTCGGGTCGTTGAAGTTGGCAAGACCGCTCGTTCTGACCTGTCCGCCGTGAACCGCCACCGCCGACGCAGGCAAACCACCTGTCGACGCTATCACCCCACCCACGGCGCGCGCACCGGTGATCGGCCCCGCCGAGCCCGAGCCGATCGTCCCGCCGACTGTGCCCGCGCCGGCGCCCGACACCGATTGTCCCGGCAGCAGCCCCAACGGCGTCACGGACGCGTTACCGGCCGTGTTGTTGAGCGTCACGCCGGTACCGCTCAGCGTTCCGCCGGCAGTGAACGATGATTCATATGCCGGCAGCGCATACGTTCGGATATCGGCAGGCGCATTACACCCGTTCGCACAGAACGAATACGTCCAGTCCGGGATGCTTCCGTCGTAGTTGCGGTAGTGGTAGTAGCCCGAGTAGGTCACTTGCACTTGCGGTGCGGTCTGACCTTGCCAGCTGTCTTGATCGAGCACGGCAGGCGCCGCAATATTGCCCGCGGCGGCGACCTGGCTCCAGTAGTTCTGGAATGTCCCGACCGACGACGCGTTCAGATTGCCGCCGGCGATGATCTGCGATTGCGGGCTGATCGACGTGACGGTGCTCGCCACGGCCACACCTGTATAGGTGGTGCGTTGATATCCGCTGTTCCACTGCCCGCCGTGCGGTGGATCGATAAACACGCCGCCGATCAGCGACGGATCCGCATCGCTCACATTGACCCAACCGACGACTTGCCCGTCGCAAGCGGCCATATGAATCGCGGTGCAACCGGACAGGCTGATATTCAAACTCGCCAGTAAGTTCGGATCGACCGATGACGTAAAGCCGGACGTACTCACCTGACGCCGTGTATTCGTCACCTGATTCGCGGCGATCACCATATCGCCGCCCGACTGAATCAATCCGGATTGATTCCGAACCAATCCCGCATTGGTGTAATTGCCACTGGCATCCTTGCCGCCCGCCAACACAACCTGTCCGAGACCATAGATTGCCGTCATCGCCGGTGCATCGCTGGCCGTCGTATCGTCTCGGTTCTCGATGTCGGGCGCGAGGATCTCGAGCTTGCCGGTGCTGTCGGTCGCACCGATCAGCGCGCTCGTCCCCAGATTCGATACCACTTGCGTGGCATTGAGCGACACGCTGCCACCTACAATCGTGCCGGTATTGGTCAACGTGTTCGATTGCGTTTTGAGCAATCCGCCCGACATCAGCGCGCCACTGTTCGTAATGTCGCCCGCATTGACCGTCAGGCCGTTCACGGCCGTCAACGTACCGGCGTTGCTGAACGTGCCCGGCAATGTGAACGTGAGCGTGTTGCCGGCGCTGAAACTGTAGCTCGGCGAAGTCGAGAAATTGCCTTGCAGGTTCAACGTGAGATCGTGAACGGCGCTATACGAACCGCCACCCGAGAGCGCGTTCGTCCTGACAGACAGATTGCGCGACGCATTGATGCGTCCGTTCGTGGCGCTCAGATTGCCCGTGGCAATCCCCACATCGCCCGCTACGTTGGCAACGTTGCCGATCGCGCCACCGCTCGTGTCCAGATTGCCGGTGTTGATCTGCAGATTCCCGCCGCTCAGTTGCCCACCCTGCGTATTCGAGATCGACGTGGCGCTCAGCGTGACATCGCCGTTGCCGCTGATCGAGCCCATGCCGGAGACGTTGCCGGCATTACTGTTGGCGATCTGGCTGCCGCCGTTGATCGTCGTGGCACCGGTGCCGACATTGGTGATCGCGCCGCCCGAGTTGTCGATCGACGATGCATTCAGCGTCAGTGTGCTGCCGGTGATGGCGCCGCCGGCGCCAACAATGCCGCCGACATTGCGCAATGCGCCGCCGCTAGAAACGTTCAAGGCCGTACCCGACGACAACCGGCCGCTCGTGTTGTTCAGCACCGCTTGCACCACCGCGGACATGGCGCCCTGCGATGCGAACACGCCGCCCGTATTGTCGAGGCTGCCGGCCGACACGGACGCTTGCCCATTACTCACGATATGCCCGCCGGCATTCGTCAGCGATCCATTTCCGTGACCGGGATCGATCGTCAACGTACCGGTGCCAGCATGCGTAATCGTGCCGCCGTTGTTGTTCAACGTAGCGGGAGCGAGCGTCAGATCCGTGCTATTCGTCTGCAGCGCGCCGCCGTTCGAATTGTCGAGCGTGCCGCTGACGTCGACGCCCATTGCGCCGGCGCCGAGCTGTGTCAACGAGCCATGCTCGTTCGTCAGATTCGTCGCGCTCAGGTTCAGTTGGTTCGCGATGATTCGCCCGCTGCTGTTATCGAGCTGCGGAATCGTGAAGGCCAACGTGTTACCGCTGACGACACCGCCGACGTTTTCGAACGATGCAGCGGTAGTCGTCGCGGATTGCGCGCTCAGCGTGCCGCCGCTGTTGTCGAAGCTCCCCGAGACAGAGGCGTTCAAGCTCTGCCCAGCTGTGATGCTGCCGCTGTTGGTCAGGGTGGCCGCCTGAACCGTACCGTTGCCCGTCGCGGCAATCGTGCCGCCGGCGTTAGTCACGCCGCCACCGCTCGCGACGCTCAAGTCGGCATTCGACGCCAACTGACCGCGCGTGTTGTTCAACGCGCCCGCGACCGTCGCCGCGAGTCCGGTCTGGCTGGTTACCGTGCCGCCTGTATTGTCGACGCTGCCCGCCACCAGGTTCGTCTGGCCGTTGCTGACGATCGATCCGCCCGCGTTCTTGACGACACCCGAGCCATTGCCCGCGTCGATGGTCAACGTTCCTGTGCCGGCATGCGTGATCGTGCCGCCGTCGTTATCGAGCGAAGCCGGCGCGAGCGTCAAGTCCGCGCTGTTCGTTTGAATCGCGCCGCCGTTCGAGTTATCGAGCGCGCCGCTGACGTTCATGCCCATCACGCCGGAGCCGAGCTGCGTCACCGAACCTTGCGCGTTCGTCAGGTTCGTCGCACCGAGGCTGAGTTGATTCGCGACGATCTGCCCATGACTGTTGTCGAGCTGCGGGATCGTGAACGACAGCGTATTGCCGCTCACGAGGCCGCCGACGTTCTTGAATGCTGCCGCGCTCGTGGTCGCAGACTGGGCGCTCAGCGTGCCACCGCTGTTGTCGAGCGTGCCGGCAACGATCGTGCGCAGGTTCTGCCCTGCTGTGAGGCTGCCGCTGTTGGTCAGCATGCTCGCCTGCACCGTGCCATTGCCGGCAGCGACGATGGTGCCGCTCGCATTGGTGAGTGTGCTACCGGTCGAGACGTTCAGATTGGCGTTCGAGGCCAGCGTGCCACGTGTATTGTTCAACGCGCCCGTGGCCGTCGCGGTGAGGCCGGTCTGAGCGCTGATCGTGCCACCGGTATTGTCGACGCTGGCCGCCGACAACTGCGTTTGCCCATTGCTGACGATCGAACCGCTCACATTCGTGATGGCCCCGGTACCCGCGTTGACGGTCAGCGTTCCTGAACCGGCATGCGTGATCGTTCCACCGTTGTTGTTCAATGTCGCCGGCGCGAGCGTCAAATTCGTGCTGTTGGTCTGAAGCACCCCACCGTTCGAATTGTCGAGCGCGCCGTTGACGCTCATATTCATCGGACCGGAGCCCTGTTGGGTCAGGGTGCCGCGCTGGTTCGTCAGATTGGTCGTGCTCAGATCGAGCTGGTTCGCCGTGATCTGTCCGCCGCTGTTGTCGAGCTGAGGTACGGTCAGCGAAACGGTACCGGCGCTGACGGTCCCATTGGCATTCGCGAGCGACGCTGCTTTCGCGGCCAGCGTCGCTGCGCTCAACGTGCCGCCGCTGTTGTCGAGTGTCCCGCCAACGGTGATGCCCAGATGCTTGCCGGCGGTGACTGTTCCGCTGTTCGTGAGCGACGCCGCCTGAATCGTCGCATCCCCATTGCCACCGATCACGCCGCCCGTTGCGCCTTGTGCCGTCGTACCCGCCGCGTTCGAGATCTGCCCGCTCGCTGTCAGCGACAGACCGTCCGCGTTTTCGGACACGATCCGTCCCGCAGTGTTGCGCACATTCGCTGCCGATACGCTAAGGGCGCCGCCCGCTTCGATGCGGCCGGACGTATTGTCGATATCGCCGCGCGACGCGACGTTGAGCGACTGAGCCGCCGTGATCGAGCCCGATCCATTCGTGACGCTCGCCGCCGTCACGCTCATCTGCGCGGCGCTTACCTTGCTCTGATCGTTCGATAACGCGCCCGCCGCGCCGATGTTCAGCGCGCCGCCGGCCTGCAGCGCAGCGCCCGTATGCAGCACGTTGCCCGTGTCGCCGCCCGTGCCTGTCGCCGTCAATGCCACGTTGCCCTTGGCCAACGTCTGCGCGCCCGTCATATTCAGGCTGCTGCCCGCGAGCGCGAGGTTGCCGCCAGCCACCTGCTGGCCGGTAGCACTGACGGCCCCAGCGCTCGAGACGGTAAGGCTGCCGGCACCCATGACGTTGCCATTCGCGTCGATGCCGGCGCCCAGCGAGCCGTTCGAATCGATCGCCGAGCCCGTCACGGTCGTATTGCCGAACGCGGCAACGGTACCGCTGTTGCTCACCTTGGCCTGAGCGCTCACCGTCGCGTTCTGCGTCGCGTAGACGGAGCCGGTGTTCGATATGTCGCCCGCGCCCGAAATCGTCACGTTGCCGTTCGCGCTCGTCGCCCCCGAAAGCGTCACCTTGCCCTGGCTGCTCAGCATGAGGTCGCCCGATTGCGACGCGATCGTACCGGCGCTGTTCACGCCGACGCCTGCTTCCGTGCCGACGAGCCGGATCTTTCCAGCATACATGCCGCCGAGCTGAGCCACGTCGATCGCCACGCCCGGACTGTTGCCGTCCGCGCCGAGCCCTTGCGCGTTCAGATCGCTATAGCGAACGTCGTTATTGCCCGTCACGACATTGAGCGATTGGCCCGCCCACACCTTGCCGTTGACCGCCACGCTGCGCGCGATCAGATCGACCTGATCGACGTTGCTGCCGTTCAGCCCCCCCGAGCCGATCTGAATCTGCCCGCCGGTCACATGAAACGCATCGAGACTGCCGCTTCCGCCGAAGACGGGCGTGCCGGTAGTCAGCACGCCGCGACTCGTGTTGATGAACCCGCAGCCGTTACAGACGATGCCCGACGGATTCGCGATCACGACTTCGGCCCGCGTACCGGCCACCTCGGTATAGCCGAGCAATTGGCTCGGGCTGCCGCCGACGACCTGATTCAGGATGACACGTGCGCCGCTCGAACTCAGGTTCGGATTGCCCGCGACGTAGCCCCCTTGTTGGGTCTGCACGTTGCCCGTGGAGTTGTTGAGAATCACGCCCTGCGAGCCGACGTTGTACTGGGTGTACGTGTTGTTCGATACACCGGCCGCGTTCGGTGTTGCGATCTGCACGAGCGGTACGCCGTTGCCCGCAACGCCAACGAGCGGCTTGCTGCCCGACGCTGTCGGCGCCGCGACGATTTGCGCTTCGACGAATACGGGCTGCATGCCAAGCGCGCACAGCGCCGCGAAGGCTACGTGCCGCATCGAGAGCATGTCGATGAATGCAGGACGCGTGCGCGACGCCGCTGCCGTTCGCACCATGCCCACCGTACGCCCCTTGCCAAACCCGGTTGCGGTTTCCTGCACGACCGCCCACAAGCCGCGTGCCGCATTGAAAATGACGCGATAGATGTTCTTGTTCATAACAGGAAACTCACGCTGAAACCGGCCACGGGCCAACGGTTCGGGAATCGGGCGGGCTGGTACAGTGGGCCGCCGATGAAGACGTCGTAACTGACATGCTTGAATGCGCCGCCGCGCAAGCCGATCACGGCTCCGGCGAGACGACGGCCCAGCAGATTGCTCGCTTCGGGACCGAAGACTTCGCCGCCGTCGATACCGATGTAGAACGCCTGACCGAAGCGCGGAATCGGAATCTCGAGATCGTTGCGCATGAACACGCCTTTCTCGGCAGCCAGCATCGTATTGCCGTCGAAGCCGCGCACTGTGTAACGGCTGCCGATCGAGAAGTCCTCGGTGGGATAGAGCATGTTCGGCGAGTTCTGCGCGCGCACCGTTGCGGTGTAGCGCAATGGGAAGCCCGCGATCGCGAACGGTACGCTGAGCGTCGCGTCGAGCGTTTCCATCCGGTAGTAGTACGTGGGCGTGGGCGCCCCTGCCGCAGCACCCGACCAATCGGCTTGCGCACCGAACCATGGCACGCCCCAGCGATAGGCGATGGTGCTGTCGAACTGCGCCGCGCCGAAATAGTGCTTATGCTCCCAACCGATTTCCGCGTAGCTGTTGTCGCGGTGCTGCACGTCGATTTCCGTGCCGTCGATGAACGCTTCGCTGTAGCGCTTGCCGACGCGAAACTCGAGCATGTTCTTCTGCACCTGATTGCGATAGAACTGATACTCGGCCTTCACGTCGAATGTCTTCGACTTGCCGCTCGAAACGAGCGTCGTGAAAGCGCCCGCTATTTGCTGGTGATAGTCGTACTGGCTCGCGGTCGCCGTGAAGCTCCAATTGCCCCACGGAATCGAGTAATAGGCATTGCTGCCGTGCGTGCCGTATTGGCTCGTATGACCGGTGATGTCGTGGTTGTATCCGACGTTCAACAGATCGGACAACCCGAGCGGGTTGTCGACGGTGAGACTCGCACTGCCCTGGAATTGCCCGGTCGACTTCAGCCCGCTGTCGTCGGCGCTCACGGTCAACGACCACGGCTTCGCGCGCTTCACCGCAATGACGACGTCGCTTTCGCCGGTCGACGGTCCCGGCACGATCTGCATGTCGACGTCCTGGTTCGGCACCCGCTTCATCTGCTCGAGGCCTTGCTCGAGATCGCGCAGATTCAGCAGATTGCCGGCGCGGGTCGGGAAAGCATTGCGCCAGGTGCCATATGTCGCGGGATCGGCGAAGCGGATCTCGCTGATCACACCGGGAATCAACTGAAGACGCAGTTTTCCGGTGGACAGGTCTTGCGGCGCGATGACCACGCGCGTCGTCGAATAGCCTTTCTCGATGATGCGCGCCATGACGCGATGCACGATGAGATTCAAGCCCTCCCGACCGACGCATTGGCCACGATAGCGCTCCAGGTAGTCGTTGGCGAATGCAAGGCGCCCGGGAAAAAGCGGATCGGGCGACAGGGCCCGCGCGCCGGCCGCCTCGACTCGCGCACTCAACCCGGCAGGAACCTCGAGCTTCAGTTCGTCGAGTACGAAGCAAGGCGACTCGACGGGTACCTTGCCGTCGTCCTCGATCGCGGTTGGCGCGGCTTGGAGCTGCACGTTCGGCGCACGAGCGGCCCGTTCGCGCTCGATGGCTTGCTCCTGCGCGCGAAGGCGCTGCTCCTGCTCTGCTGGCGTGGTGATCGGCCGCGCTTGCGCCAAGGACGGAGACTGCGCGTGAGCCGCATGCAGCCCCAAAGCGGCGCTGAGCGCCCCCAAAACGTAGGCCCAGGCTGCTCGGCGTCGAAGCGGCGCGCACGGTCCCGCACCGAATGCGGGCGTGCACCCGCCCGGTCGGTGGACCCGACCGCGGTTCTCGTCGTTCATCGATGGAACTACCGTCGCGTGGGCGCTGCCGATGCCGTAGCCATCAGGCACGCAGATCCACGCGACGCGCGCGAACGCGCCGCTGAGGCTTCCCCGTCGAATGTCTTAAAGGCTGCGCGGGTACCTTCAATGACCCGCGCCCCCCGGAGCTTGTTCTGTGCAAGCCGGATTCTCTCGTGATTCATTATTAGTTATACATATTACAAATCGTAACAGTTCGTAACTGTATCAAACCATGAGGCGTTTATCTCGAAATGTCGCTCCGGCTGTCGCGCCCGCGCGACAGCCGACGCACGGCAGGGCCCTCACTCGTCCCGAGTGCGAAAACGTCGCGACTCGTATATGCTGGGCGACAGGTCGTCTGCCAAGTCGAGTGTCATCGTGAAAGTCCGAGGCCCTTTGATCAGGTGGGATCGTCATCAGCCAGCGAGGTGTCTTCGCGCTGATTTCGCCACTACCGACGCTACCAACGGCAGCAGCGGCAAGCTCGCGTTGCGCCGCTTCATGTCCGTCTTCACGGTCTTGTCGAGCCGTTCGGTTCGACGCCACAACGCCACTTCTGCCCGCGCATTCATCGCCGTGCACACTGACGACGTCTCCTCCTTGCTGCCGTAGCGTCGTTCATCTTTTCCCCGTTCGATTCGTTTCGCATCGCGCGCCGTACCTCTACGGCAAGGCGTCGCTCGTCTCCAGCATGTTCGCCGTTTGCGCGAACCGTGCCGGGCTCGTGCGCGCGCGCATTCCGGCGAGAAGCGTTTGGCTCTTCGCCACGCGCGGCACCGCGCGCTGACGACAGTCTGCTTTTTCGAAGCCGCGGCCTCGGCGTCGACTCGCGCCGCTAGGGTAGCGATTTCAGCCGGACGGCATTCGCAAGCGAGGGCGAGCCACGCTTTGTGCGCCGGCACCACCAAGAAGCCAACATCCTCGATATCAGAGAACGATCATGCATGACATCGACGAATTCCTCCGAAAACATCACATCACCGAGATCGAAGCGATCATTCCCGATATGGCCGGCATCGCGCGCGGCAAAATCATCCCGCGCAGCAAATTCGAGCTGGGCGAAGCGATGCGGCTGCCGCAGGCCGTGATGGTCCAGACGGTAACGGGCGACTACCCGGATGCAGGCAGCCCCGCCGGTGTCACCGATCCCGATATGGTCTGCGTGCCCGACGCATCGACGATCCGCATCATTCCATGGGCGGTCGATCCCACCGCGCAAGTCATTCACGACTGCGTACATTTCGACGGCACCCCCGTCGCCATTTCACCGCGCTACGTGCTGCGCCGCGTGCTCGAACGCTATGCGGCAAGAGGCTGGCGCCCGGTCGTCGCGCCCGAGCTCGAGTTCTATCTCGTCGATATGAACAAGGACCCGGACTTGCCGCTGCGCCCGCCCGTCGGCCGCACGGGGCGCGCGGAAACGGGACGCCAGGCCTACTCGATCGAAGCCGTCAACGAGTTCGATCCGCTTTTCGAGGACATCTACGAGTATTGCGACATCCAGGAGCTCGAAGTCGATACGTTGATTCATGAAGTCGGCGCCGCGCAAATGGAAATCAATTTTCTGCATGGGGATCCGCTCAATCTTGCGGATCGCGTCTTTCTATTCAAGCGAACGGTGCGCGAAGCAGCCTTGCGACATCACATGTATGCGACTTTCATGGCCAAGCCGATGGAAGGCGAACCGGGCTCGGCCATGCACGTGCATCAAAGCGTCGTGGACGAAGCGAGCGGACGCAATCTCTTCACGAACCCGGAAGGCGAACCGGCTCCGCTCTTCTATGGGTATCTGGCCGGACTCCAGAAATACACACCCGCGCTGATGCCGATCTTTGCGCCCTACATCAATTCGTACCGGCGTCTTTCGCGCTTCATGGCTGCGCCCATCAATGTGCACTGGGGCTATGACAACCGCACCGTCGGATTTCGCATTCCGCATTCGCCACCCGCCGCCCGGCGCATCGAAAACCGCATTCCAGGCGTCGATTGCAACCCGTATCTCGCCATTGCGGCCACGCTGGCTGCCGGCTATCTCGGCATGACGCAAGAATTGACACCAACCGAGCCGCTTTCGAGCGACGGCTATCAAATGCCTTATCAACTGCCGCGCAATCTCGAAGACGGACTCACATTGATGGCGGCATGCGAGCCGCTTGCGGAAATACTCGGCGAGTCCTTCGTCAAGTCGTATCTCGCCGTCAAGGAAACAGAATACGACGCGTTCTTCAGGGTCATCAGCTCGTGGGAACGCAGGCATCTGCTGCTGCATGTCTGAAACGCACCGCCTACGAACACATGGAGCCAACATGAGCCACGCATTCGAACGATCGGCAGACACCGACACGCAAGCACCCCGCATGCGCCATACCGCCGAATATCGCGCGCTCGATGCCGCACATCATCTTCATCCGTTCTCGGACATGGGCACGCTGAATCGCATCGGCAGCCGCGTCATCGTGAAGGCGCAGGGCGTCTATCTCTGGGACTCGGACGGCAACCGCATCATCGATGGCATGGCGGGCCTGTGGTGCGTCAATGTCGGTTACGGGCGGCGCGAACTGGCCGAGGTCGCGTATCGGCAGATGCTCGAGCTGCCCTACTACAACACGTTCTTCAAGACCACTCACCCGCCCATCATCGAACTTTCGGCGCTGCTGGCCGAATTGACGCCGGCCCCCTTCTCGCACTTTTTCTATTGCAACAGCGGCTCCGAAGGTAACGATACGGTGCTGCGCGCCGTCTACCGTTACTGGGCGACGCAAGGCCGCCCGGACAAGAAATACGTGATCTCGCGCAAAAACGGCTATCACGGCTCGACGCTCGCGGGCGCAACGCTGGGCGGCATGGACTATATGCACGAGCAAATGCCTTCCAAGGTGGAGCATATCGACCATATCGATCAGCCCTACTTCTTCGGCGAAGCCGATCCCGATGTCACACCCGAGGCGTTCGGTCTCGCCCGTGCGCGCCAGTTGGAACGGAAGATACTCGAGCTCGGCGCCGAGAACGTCGCCGCGTTCATAGGGGAGCCGTTTCAAGGCGCCGGTGGCGTCATCTTTCCGCCGTCGACCTACTGGCCCGAGATTCAACGAATCTGCCGACAGTACGACGTGCTTCTCGTCGCCGACGAGGTCATCGGCGGGTTCGGCCGCACGGGCGAGTGGTTCGCGCATCGGCACTTCGGCTTCGAGCCCGACCTGATGACGCTCGCGAAAGGACTCACGAGCGGTTACGTTCCGATGGGCGCGGTTGCGCTGACCGAGCGCATCGCCAAACCCATCATCGAGAACGGCGAGTTCCATCACGGACTCACCTATTCAGGCCACCCTGTCGCCGCCGCGGTAGCCGTCGCCAATCTCGAGCTTTTGCGCGACGAAGGAATCGTCGAGCGCGTGCGAACCGATACGGGGCCTTATTTTCAGGCCTGCCTGCGCGAAGCGTTCGACGGCCACCCGATCGTCGGCGAAGTGGCGGGCACGGGTCTCGTGGCGGGACTGCAGCTGGCCGAAGACCCCGCCGCTCGCAAACGCTTTGCCGAGGGTAGCGAAGCGGGGTCGCTCTGTCGGGATCTCTGCTTCAGGAGCAACCTGATCATGCGGGCGTCGGGCGATCGCATGCTGCTTTCGCCGCCGCTCGTCATCTCGCGCGGGGAGATCGACGAGCTTGTGTCGAAAGCGCGACACGCGATCGATGCCACCGCGCGGGAACTGGGTCTCGCCTGAACGCGGCGCGCAACCGGGATGGGCCGCCCTCGGCGAAACGCTCAGGGCGCGCCCCCTTGCCACAGCTGCGAAGCAATGAGCTTCGCGGTACGCCGCGCGGCGTCCCACCAGATCACACGAAGCAGTGGCGCATGCTGCGCAATGAATATCGCCTGCACGGGATCGCTCTCCACGAAGTGTGTGCAGGCCAGCTCGAGCGCCGCCTCGGCCTTGTGGGCGGCAACTTGCTCGGGATGCTCGCCATGCCTCGATGGGTCTCGCATGACGAGACGCAGATGGTCGTAGCCATGCCGCGCGAGCCAGTCCGCGGTGCGCGCCCGGTCGATTTCCGGACGGCCCGTCACGATGGCCTGCGTCCGCGCGAAGTCGATCTGCGGCAGATGTTCGAATGGCAGCAGTGCGTCGCGCTCCGCGAGTGCGGCCATGAGATCCGCGTCGTAACGATGCGGCGGCACATCGGGGAGCAACACGCCGTCGAGATCGATCGCGTAGACGGCAAACTCGTGATCCTCGCCGATCGGACCGAGCGTGCCGGCCTGCGTGAGCTGCCAGCGGGCGCGGTAACGCTCCGTATAAGCATGCCGCTCCCACGGAAGCAGCGCAAAGTAGCCGCGACAATCCATGCCGTAATCGGGCCGCATACGGCTCAGATCGTCGAAGACGACAGTCAGCGTCTTGACGACGAGGCCCTGCTCCCGCAGAAAATCCACGCAATCGGCGAGCGTATGCCCGGCGCCGGCGATGTCCTCGCAAACGAGGACCTTGCTGCCGCGCGCGGGCAGCGGCACGGACGAGTCCCATGCGACGTTGCGCGTCGCGCGTTCGTATCGTAAGAAGGCCGGCACCGCGCCGGTGGCGTGCGAAACGAGCGTGGCCGGCCACGCGCCGCCGCGCAAAATCCCGACCGCGTGCGTAAAACCCTCGCGGGCGAGCTCGGGTTGCAGCGAGGCGATCCACTGGTCGATCTGCTCGTACGTGAGCGGCAATACCGGCTTGTCCATGACGAAGAGCGCAGTTCCATGACCCGATGAAGCCGTCAGTCTAGCGCAGCGGCGCGGCGTGGGCGCCGGGGCCAGACACGGGCGGACACCGCCTCCTACGGCTTTTCGGCTTCAGGTACCGGTTTACGCTCGACGAATGGGCCGTATTCGCGTTCGAGATAGGGGGCCGCATGCTCCAGCAGGAAGCGTCTGAAGAGCATGCAAGTCGGCGAGAGCTGCTTCGTACGCATATGCACGATCTGCCAGGTCCGCTCGATCGGCGTACCGTTGACGTCGAGCACGGCGAGTTCGCCCGAGCGCAGCTCGAGCTGCAGCGTATGCAGTGAAATGAGGCTCACCCCCATACCCGCGATGACGGCCTGTTTGATCGTCTCGTTGCTGCCGAGCGTGACGACCTTCGCCGGAGAAAAAAGATGCTGCCGGAACATCTCCTCGGCCGCCATGCGTGTACCCGAACCGGGTTCGCGCAACAGGAATTTCTCAGCGCGCAATTCCTGCAGATCGAACCGCCTTGCCGCCACGAGCGGATGATCGGCGGGAGCGATCATGACCTGCGGGTGAAAAGCGAGGGGCTCGACCGTGGTATCGAGTTCCGCCGGCGGACGGCCCATCAACGCGAGATCGATGGCGTTGTCCTGCAGCATACGCAACAGCGATTCGCGATTGCCGACCGAGAAATGGACGTCGACCTTCGGATACTGGCGCGAATAGAGCGCAAGCAGCTTGGGCGCGAAGTACGTCGCCGAGCTGACGATGCCCACCGCGATCGATCCGCTGTCGGCCAGTTGCAGCGACATCATCGCGTCCTCGGCATCCTTGATCTCGCCGAGGATGCGGCTCGCGTGGTGCGTGAGCCGCTCGCCCGCTTCGGTCAGCGTCAGCCGGCGCGCGACGCGCTCGAAGAGCGCGAGTCCGATCGCATCTTCGAGCTGCCGGATCTGCATCGAGATCGCAGGCTGCGTCAAATGCAGCTCCTCGGCCGCGCGGGCAAAGCTCGCGTGGCGGCTCGCGACGATGAAGATTTGCAGCTGACGCAGCGTCAGCGAGCGAATGAAGTTCACGTTTGAGCGCTTCGTCGCTTGGTCGAAAAGCAACGCTCGCCGCGGTGCGGGTTCGCTCGCACCGCGCCCGGACCAGCCGCGTCAGCGGCTTGCCCGAGGAGCGTCGCCGGGCTTGGCGGGTGCCGGGCCTCCGGGCTGCGGCAGCTTGCGTACCGCGGCCTGGAAACTGAGCGTTTCTGTTTTCACGGGGTGCGCAAAATCGTCGTTCGGACCCGGCACCTCGGTACGGATCAATGCAATCTGTCCCGGTAGCGAATCGGCCAACTCGAACGTATAGCGTTTGCCGATATAGCGCGTAAAGCGTTCGGCATTGGGATCGTGCAGGTAAGGCTGAATGACGATTTGCCGTACCGCGACGGCTTTGCCACCGATATGCTCCGTCGCCGATCCGATCTTCGGTCCTTCGGCCAGCGCGAGACGAACGCGCTTTTGAAAATAACGACGCTGCCCGCCTGTCAACGCCTCCATCTCGGCAATATCGCGTTCGAGGAAATAGATGACGATCGGATTGCAGGGCAGACCGCTCGTCGGCACCGGATGCTCGCCGCTACGATCGGACACCTTGGCATCGCCCTTCGCGTTGCCCTGGCTCGCCACGAGCACGCGCACGACATCGGGAGCCTCGGCCTTTTCTCCGGCCGCCACCATCGCATAGTCGAGTTCGGTCTGAGCCGGCACTTCATGCATATGATCGACCTCGAAGATCAAATGCTCGGCCGGCGTGATCTCGGCCGATGGCTTCGGCTCCGCGGCACTTGCGGCTTCCGCGGCCAAGGCACCGGTAGATGCGAGCGCCAACCCGCCGGCGCAGACGAGCGCGAACACCACGCGCATGCGCACCTTCATTGCGAGCCGCCCGCGCCGGGCGATTGCGCCGCATCGACAGGCTTGAGCAGCGGCACGTTATAGCTCGACAGAATCCGATCGATCTTGCCTTGATTCGCGGAGATCCACTGATCGACCTTGTCGTGCCAGGCCTTTTCGCCATGACGCACGCCCATCGAAATCTCGTAGTCGAAATGGATGTCCTTTTGTGGCGGGAACGGTACGATCCGCACTTTGTCGCCCGATTGTTTGGCGAAGTAACCTGCGATCGGCCCCCAGACGAATGCGACATCGATGTTGCCCGATGCCAGATCGTGCTCGATCATCTCGCCCGGATACGCTTGCGGATCGCCGCTTTGGACCTGATAGGACATCGCCTGATCGATCAGGCCGTGAGCGAGCAGCCAATCGACAGCCGGCGTTTGCGTGAAGATGCCGAAACGCAGCTTGTGCAGCTGGTCCGCGGGCAGCTTGAGCAAATCGTCCGGCGTCTGAACGGACGCGAACTCGGGCTTGTTCGGCACCACCATCGCATAGGTGGAGTGCAGATACGGATGCGTCGTGGAAGTCAGATCGTATCCCTTCGGTACGCCAACGATCAGATCGCACTTGAAGCGATCGCTATCGGAGATCTTTTCGCGCAGCGTATGACGCACGAAACCCATGCGCTGCGGGAAATAGGTGTATTCCACCTTGTAGCCGAAATCGTGCGCCATTTCCGAGGCGATCTTGTTCTCGTAGCCCTCGCCCTTGTCGTTCGACAACGGCATGTTGTGCGGATCGGCGCAGACTCTGAGCACCCCATCCGCGCCGTCGTTGTTGGGCAGCGCGGGGCCGTCCGCGCGCACGGCGGCGCTCGCGAGCGCCGCGCAGCACAACGCGGCGGCCGACAGTACGACGTGCGCGGACATTCGTTTGCTATGACGCATCCAGGATCTCCGGGAAGTGGCGGCGCGAGCGTTACTTGCTGTCGATGGCACTCAGATCGCCGGGCTGGATCTTCCCGTCGGAGCGCCCTTTCAAATAGGCGTAAAGATCCTGCCAATGGTCCTGCATGCGCTTGCTCGCGCTGAAATCGGGCATGCCCTTGGCAAGACGGCCGCCGAAGACGGTCCGCTTGAATTCATCCTTGTCGATGACCTTCAGCCCCTCGATGAGGGAGGGCCCGACGAGCCCTTGCTGCTGCGGTCCGTGGCAGCGCTGACAGTCGAGCGCACGCCACGTTTTCCAGCCCTGCAGCGTATTCTCGTCGACCTTGTTGCCGTCCACGACTTTGTACACCACCTGCTGCGCCTGCGCCGGTTGGTTCTGGGCGTAGACGACGGGCAATGCGACGACGGCGGCGGTGAGTGTCGTCAGCAACAAGATGGAACGGCCTTTCATACAACGTCTCCTTCATAGTGATGCCCCGGCACGCTGCGTTGGCGTGCCGTCGTTGCGGGCGAGTGAAGATATCTGTACTGCATGCTGCTCGAAACCGCCGCGCGTCCGTCGCCCGCTCTTGAAGCCGACCGGTGACGCGCGGCGTATACCGCTACAACGAGAGCGCTGAAATTCAGCGCCAAGACTCAGCTTTTCTCGCTGCCAGGCAAAGCGAACACGAACAGCGTGCCGCCGAGCGCGGTGTACTTGGCGAGTTCGCGATAACCGCCCACCGCACCGAGACCTTCGGTCGACTTCTTCAGACCGGCTGCGAGACCGATGCCGGCCCATCCGCCGATACCCGAGTACACGCCGACGTACTGCTTGCCGTTGTACTGGTAGGTGAAGACGTTGCCGATGATGCCCGACGGCGTCTTGAACTTCCACAGCTCCTTGCCCGTCTTGATGTCCACTGCCTTGAGATAGCCTTCGAGCGTGCCGTAGAACACGATGTTGCCGGCCGTGGCCAATGCACCGGACCACACCGAGAACTTCTCCGGCTTCGACCAGACGATCTTGCCCTTCGATGCATCCCACGCAATGAAGTTACCCATTGCGTTTTCGACCGTCTTGCCGCTATTGGCCGCACCGGTGCCCGGGTCCTTCGGTCCCGGATACATCGACAGCGTCGCGCCAACATACGGTTGACCGGCCGTATAGTCGACCTCGAACGGCTCGTAGTCCATGCAGACGTGGTTGGTCGGTACGAGGAAGAGACTCGTCTTCGGATCGTACGAAGCCGGTTGTTCGTCCTTCGAGCCGAGCGCCGACGGGCAGATGTTCTTCACATTGTGATCGGGGCCCGCAGCCTGCGTGGAGTAGGCAGCGTTACGAATCGGCAAGCCGCTCTTCATGTCGATACGATCGGCCCAGTTGACGGCCGGGTCGTACTTTTGCGCAACGAGCAACTGGCCTGTCTCGCGATTCAGCGTATAAGCGAAACCGTTGCGGTCGAAGTGGACGATGGAAGGCGTCTTCTTGCCGTTGATCGTGAGGTCCGACAGGATCATTTCATTGACGCCGTCGTAGTCCCACTCGTCGTGCGGCGTCATCTGATAGACCCACTTCGCCATGCCCGTGTTCAGGTCACGCGCGAAGATGGTCATCGACCATTTGTTGTCGCCCGGACGCTGCGTCGGGTTCCAGGTGCCCGGATTGCCCGAGCCGTAGTAGATGAGGTTCAGCTTCGGGTCCCAGGCATACCAGCCCCAGGTGGTGCCGCCGCCGATCTTCCATTGATCGCCCTTCCACGTCTTGATCGACGAGTCCTTGCCAACGGGCATCATCTTGCCGTCGGTGTAAGTCATCGTCTTGTCCGGATCGAAGAGGATTTCGTTGTCCGGGCCCGTGCTGTATGCCGTCCACGCGGGCTTGCCGGTCTTGATGTCGTATGCGACGACGCGCCCTCGTACCCCGAACTCGCCACCCGAAATACCCGTCAGCACCTTGTCGCCAAACACGTGTGGCGCATTGGTGTTGGTTTCGCCCTTCTTCGGATCGCCGTTTTTTGCCTGCCAGACGACCTCGCCCGTTTTCGCGTTGAGCGCGACGAGCGTCGTATCGGCTTGCTGCAGGAAGATCTTGCCGTCACCGTAGGCCAGGCCCCGATTGACCGTGTCGCAACACATCACCGATACGACCTGGTCCTCTTGCTTCGGCTGGTATTGCCAGAGGAACGTCTGATCCTTGAGGCTGACCGCCGTCACGTTGTTCGGAAACGGCGTATGGATATACATCGTGTCGCCGATCACGAGCGGCGAACCTTCATGGCCACGCAGCACGCCTGTCGACATCGTCCATGCCACCTGCAGGTTCTTGACGTTGCCGGCATTGATTTGACTGAGTGTGCTGTAACGGTGATTGTCATACCCGCCCGACTGGGAAGCCCAGTTCGCGGAGTTCTTCATTGCCGAGTCCAGCTCCGAATCCGCGTTCGCTGCGAGTGTCGTAAAGCCCGCAGATGCGAGGATCGCGAGCCCAAGAACCGTGGTGCGTAAGTTCATGTCTCCTCCAGAATTGTCTTGCAGTTCAACTCACGAATGACCCACGCTACTCATCGCACCGGGCGCGCCCTCTCGAATGCGGGTAACGATCCAACGCTTGTGTCCCGCTTCGACGGCGGGCTTTCTGGCGTATCGCGCTCCAACGCATAATCTATGCCGATGTACGTTGCAGCACGCGCGGCCAGCACGCCTTACGCCGCCCGAGGCCCATCGCACGGCCCTCGGCCGCAAGCGAACACGCGCACGCGGACGGCTCGCGCAAGCCACCCGGCATAGATGCCGGCGCGCTGCCGCAACGATTCGTGCGGCACGCTGCGCGCGCGGCGAGACATACTGTGTCAAAACCGCGATAGCGCGCCAACAGCCAGCGGGATCGGGTTTTCCTCTAGGGCGCGTCGCGTCGGCCGCGGGCTTGCGCTGGTCCTGGCCCGCACCGCTATTGCGACTTATGCTGCTCTAGGGGGCCCTAGCGTCCGTTGTGTTTCTGCAGTCGAAGTCGAACAGTCTTTTTCGCATGGAGGCAACGACCATGACCCAATCCGAACACGTCTATTCCGACGACGAGATCCGCGCACGTCTCACCGGCCCGCTCGAGCACTGGTATCTCGAAGACGGGTGGCTGCGGCGCAAGTACAAGACAGAAAGCTGGAAAGGCACGCTGATGGTCGTCGCGACAATCGGCCATCTGGCCGAGGCTGCGTGGCATCACCCCGACCTCACGGTTTCCTATGCCTTTGTCATCGTCAAGCTGAAGACCCACAGCGCGAAGGGCATCACCGACAAGGACTTTGCGCTCGCGCGCAAGATCGAGGAGGTCGTCCAATGGCAGCCGGGCCGCGAAGGCGGACCGCTCGAAGGCACGCCGTCCGGCGATCAGCGCTTTCGCTATATCAAATACGACGCGCCCAAAGACACGGCGCAAAGTTGAATGACCGTACCCGTGCGCGTCGCGGAATTCGTGACAGTGTGCGTCTGCCCCGGCACAAACCGCTGAGCGGGCAGCCTGTCCCGCGTCGTGGCGCGCAAAGCGGCGATCCGCCCGGGCTCGCGCGTCGACCCGCTCGATGGAGCTTGGTACGTCTCATGCTTGGCAACGTCTCGCGCATGCTGCGCTGGCTCGATCCGGCGCTTCGATCGGACCGACACGCCAACACGAGGAACCAAGCGATGCCGCTTCATTTTCGCCGCACGTCGGCGCCAAGCACGGTGACCGTCGACGCCCCCGCCCGGCTTCACCTCGGCTTTCTCGATCCGAGCGGATCGCTCGGTCGTGCATTCGGCAGCCTCGGGCTCGTCATCGACGGTGCCGGCACCGAACTCGAAGCGTCGCTGGCCGTCGCGGACTCCATCGCCGGCACGATCACCGACAGCGAACGGACACGCATCGGCTGGTGCCTCGAACGCCTTCATGCGACATACGGACCGACGCACGTCGCGCTCAACGTATTGCGTACGCCGCGCGCGCATAGCGGTCTCGGCTCGGGCACGCAGCTCGCATTGACGGTCGGCACGGCCTACGCTCGGCTCGCCGGACTCTCGGCCACCACGGCCGAACTCGCGCGGTTGCTCGGGCGCGGCGGCCGCTCCGGCATCGGCATTCTCGGCTTCGATTCGGGCGGCCTGTTGCTCGACGGCGGCGCGCCGCGCGATCGCCGCGGCGCGAGCATGCCGCCGCTCGTCGCGCGACAGACTTTTCCGGACACGTGGCGCGTGCTGCTCGTCACCGATACCGCGCGCGAAGGGCTCTCGGGCGAAGCCGAGCGACGCGGGCTCGCGGCGCTCGAACCGTTTCCGCAGCAGTTGGCGGCGCACCTGTGTCACCTCGTGCTGATGCGGATACTGCCCGGTGCGGCCGATGGCGATTTCGACGGCTTCGCGCACGGCATCACGGAAATGCAACAGATCATCGGCGAGTACTTCGCCCCGGTGCAAGGCGGCGTATTCGCCAGCCCCGATGTCGAAGCCGCCCTGCGGGCAGCGGCGACCGGCCGGCTCGCCGGTATCGGGCAAACCTCGTGGGGACCGACGGGTTTTGCCTTTCTCCCGAGCGCGAAAGAGGCCGATGCGGCGCTCGTTGCGGCGCGCGCGGCGGTTCGCGACAAGCCTCACATCGAATGCGCCATATGCACCGCGCGCAATCGCGGCGCGGTGATCCGCGTTGCCGGCGCGCGCGAAGCGCGCGTCGATGCCGCATGAACTCATGCGCATGCGGTTCCGGTATGCCCGCTGCCGCCCCCAACCACACGACCACGAGTTATCGCCATGCCAGAAGCCACTGAAAGGCCTTATATCCTCCACATGCTCACTGCGACGCCGCAGATGAGCCCGTTCGATGTCAACATGGCAGCCGATGCCGGCTACCAGGTGATCGTGCCTTATTGCGGGGTCGATGCGAGCATGGTCACTAACCTCACGCAGGACGCGATTTTTTCGCGGGGACCGAAAGGCGTGTCGCGCACAGGCATCTTCATCGGCGGGCGCGATGTCATGCTTGCCGCGGACATGCTCGAGATCGCGCGTAAGGCCATGGTGCCGCCGTTCGAGGTGTCGGTGTTCGCCGATCCGAGCGGCTCGTATACGACGGCAGCGGCGCTCGTCGCGCTCGTCGAGCGGCATTTGAAGCGCACGCACGGTATGGAGCTGGGCGGCAAGCGCGTGTTGATTCTCGGCGGCACCGGCGCGGTCGGCCGTGTCGCGGCCGCAATGGCGGCCTCGCTGGGCGCCGATGTCACGATCGCCAGTCACGGCACGCTCGCCCGCGCACGACAGGTCAGCGACGAAGTCAATCAGCGCTTCGGCATCACGACGACGGCCGTCAGCACCGCCGGCGAAGACGATCTGCATGCCGCGCTGGCCGATACGGAGATCCTGATGGCCACCGCCATCGCGGGCATCCAGGTGGCAAGCGCCGCGAACCTCGCGCATGCCCGGCGTTTGCTCATCGCGGCCGACGTCAATGCGGTGCCGCCCGAAGGGATTGCCGGCGTCAACGTCATGAACGACGGCAAACCCATCGGGCCGTCCGGCGACGCCGGTCCGCTCGGCATCGGCGCGCTCGCGATCGGCAACGTCAAGTACCAGGTGGAGCACAGGCTTTTCGTTCAGATGCGCACGAGCAGCAAGCCCGTCTATCTGGGCTTTCCGCAAGCGTTCGACGAAGCGCGCGCCGTCGCCGCCGGGCTCGGCTGAGCGGCTTGCCGCACTGCAGCGGACCCGTTCGCGCCTTAACCGCCTATGACAAAGCTCTCGCCTTCATGCTGCGCGCCGCTCGTGGCTGTTGCCGGGCTGTCCGCGCGCATGCTCGCGCGCTCCGCGCATCGCGCGGGGCTGCAAGCAGCCGCACTCGACATCTTCGGCGATCGCGATACGCGCGAGGCATCGGCGCTTTGGTTCGATGTCGCGGGCGACGGACTCGCGATCGATCACGACCGCCTCGTCGATGCGCTGCGTCGCATCGCCCGGCTGCCTCGCGTTGTGGGCTGGATTGCGGGCAGCGGCACCGAACCTTTCGTCGACGAACTCGCCAATATGCGCGGGCTGCCTGCGCTGATCGGCAACGACCACCCAGCGCGGCGCGCCGTGCGCGAGCCGCGCCGCTTTTTCGCGCTGCTCGACGAACTCGGCGTGCCTCACCCGGCCGTCTCGTTTACGCGGCCTGAAGACTCCTCCGATCACGCGTGGCTCTTCAAACGTGCCGACGGCTGCGGCGGAACGCATATCGTCCCGGCCGCGCAGGCAAGCGCCATTGCATGGTCAGCCGGTTATTTTCAGCGCAAAGCTGGGGGCAAGCCCTGCTCGGCACTCTTCATCGCCGCGCGCGGTACGGCCTCGGTGCTCGGCTTTGCCGAAGAGCTGAGCACGCCGATCGACGGATTACCGTTCGTGCACACGGGTGCCATCGGGCCCATCGCGTTGCCGCCCGCGCTGAGTTCGCAACTGCGGGAAGCCATCGGCGAAATCTGCCGCCGTACAGGCCTTGTGGGCATCAATAGCTGCGACTTTCTACTCGATGACGACGGCTTCTCGCTGCTCGAAATCAATGCGCGACCGTCGGCGACGATGTCGCTCTATGAAGCCGTCTGGGCGCAACGCTGGCCTCGCGGGCTGCTGGCGTGCCACGTCGCCGCCTGCGTCCACGGGCAGCTGCCGGCTGCGCCGGCGGAGCCGGCCCAACAATGCGCCGGACAGCAGGTATTGTTCGCCCCGCACGCACTCGTCGTGTCGCTTGCGCTGAGCGATGCCTTTCTCGCCGATCCCGGCTGCCGCGACATTCCCATGCCCGGCACGCACATCGCAGCGGGCCAGCCGCTTTGCACCGTAGTCGCCCGCTCGCCGACGCGCCGCGCCGTGCTGCATGCACTCGACGAAGCGCGGGCGCGCGTTCTCGACCGAATCGATATTCCTTCCCGCGAGTTACGCCATGCCTTCATCGCATCCCACGCCTGATAGCAAAGTGCCCATCAGCGTCAACGCGCTCAGCGAACGCCATGTCGCAGCGCTGCTCGCCGACGCCGCACAGCTGGGCGTCACGCTTACCCGGACCGATGCCGGTACGGTTCTCGCCGACGCCGGAGTCCACGCGCGCGGCGGCATCGAGGCCGGCCTGCAGGTCGCGCGCGTCTGCATGGGCGGGCTCGGCACCGTCGGCCTGCGCACGAGCGTAGACGCCGCCCCGCTGTGGCCCACGTCGATCGAAGTGCATACGTCCTCGCCTGTGCTGGCCTGTCTGGCCAGCCAATATGCGGGCTGGAGCCTCGCAGCCACCAAGGAGCAAACCGGCGGCAAGAAATTCTTCTCGCTGGGCTCGGGGCCCGCTCGCGCGCTGGCATGCAAAGAGCCGCTTTTCGGCGAGCTCGGCTACCGTGACCGGCACACACGCGGCGCGCTCGTGCTCGAAGTCGATCGGCTGCCCCCACAAGTCATCATCGACAAAGTGCTCGGCGACTGCGCGCTCGCGCCCGATGCGCTGACGATCGTCGTGACGCCGACGCACTCGCTGGCTGGCACCGTGCAGGTCGTGGCGCGCGTCGTCGAAGTCGCGCTGCACAAAACGCATGTGCTCGGCGTGGCGCTCGACGAAGTCGTGGAAGGTTCGGGCTGCGCGCCGCTGCCGCCGCCTTCGCCCGACGGCATCGAGGCGATGGGCCGCACCAACGACGCCATCCTCTATGGGGGCCGCGTCCATCTGACCGTGCGCCACGATGCAGTGGCAAGAAAACTCGCCCTCGAACTGCCTTCCGCGAATTCGCGCGATTACGGGCGCCCTTTCGCCGAGATCTTCACTTCGTTCAACTACGACTTCTATCAAATCGATCCCGCGCTCTTCGCGCCGGCCGAAGTGTGGGTCAGCAGCCTGGAAAGCGGCGCAACGTGGCATGGGGGCGGCGTCAACGCAACGCTACTGCATCAACAGTGGAACGGCACGGCCGATAGCGACTTCACAAACAAAACATGAGCCCTCCCGATTCATCGCTTCGCGAAGCGCAACGTGCACCGACGGCGACGGGGCTGCGCATCGCGATCATGACCGACGAGACAGGCTGGCACACAGGCCGTCTGAAGAAAGCGTTCCGCGCGCGCGGCGTCGAGGCGCGCTGCGTCGATCTCGCCGAGTGCCGCATCGATACCACGTGGCAGCCGCATGGCCTCGCCATACCGGGTTTCGGGCACGGCCTGCCCGATGCGGTCTTCGTACGTGGCATCGCCGGCGGCACGTTCGAACAGGTGACGCTGCGGCTCGGCGTGCTGCATGCGCTGCGCGAGCTCGGCGTGCCCGTCTACAACGACGCGCGCGCAATCGAGCGCAGTGTCGACAAATCCATGACCAGCTTCTTGCTGCATCGCCACGGTGTACCGACACCGCCGACATGGGCCAGCGAATCGACAGCATTCGCGCAGCGTGTGTTGATACGCGAGGCCGCCGCGGGCCGGGCGCTCGTCATCAAACCGCTGTTCGGCTCGCAAGGGCACGGACTGCGGCGGCTGGGCGCCGCGCGCGGCCGTCGCGCGCGAGAGAGCGCGGGCAACGGTCCGACGGCTGCGGGCACGGCATTGCCGCCGCTCGGGCCGTATCGCCATGTCGCCTATCTTCAGCGGTATGTCGAAGGCGGCAGTCCCGGTTTCGACTGGCGCGTACTCGTGATCGGCTCGCGCGCCGTTGCCGCGATGCGGCGTGTCGGTGGCAACGGCTGGATCCACAATTTCGCGCAAGGTGCCCGTTGCGAGGCTACCGAGCTCGAAGAGGCGCTCGAGCGAACCGCGGTCGCCGCCACCGTTGCGCTCGGGCTCGACTATGCCGGCGTCGATCTGATGCCGAATCCGGACGATGCGAGCCGTCCGCTCGTGCTCGAGGTCAATGGTGTCGCCGCCTGGCGCGGGCTGCAATCTGTCACGCCGGTCGATATCGCCGGTGCGCTCGCCGACGATCTGCTCGAACGCAGGCTCGGCATCGCACAAAGCGCGGCGACCGAGGACGGCTCGCGCGTGGTCCAACTGCCCAAGCGCCATGCGTGAACATGCGCCCTCCGGCCGCGCCCCGCTCGCGGCGCCCGATGCGTTTTTAGCCGCCTGCCGGCTCGACGTGGAAGTCGCCAAACCGGGCAACGTCAGTGAACAAAGCGCGGGACATGGCATGGTCGCCGCACAGTTCATCTCGAGCGCCCGCGCCGCGGTTGGCCCGCTTTTCACGCGCGGCGCGCGTGTGGGGACGCGCCTGATCGAAGCGTTGCGCGTCACGCGCACCGCTGTCGACTGCAATACGAATCTGGGCATCGTGCTGCTCGTCGCGCCGCTGGCCGCCGCGCTCGACGCGTTCGATACCGCGCCCGATCCGCGCGCCTGGCGTGCGGCCACGGAGCGCGTACTACAGACACTCGATCTCGACGACGCACGCGCGGCCTTTCGCGCCATCGCTTTGGCCAATCCGGGCGGGCTCGGCGACGCCCCGGAGCAATCGGTTCATGCGCCGCCCACGGTCGACTTGCGTGCCGCGATGGCGCTGGCGGCCCAGCGCGACAGCATCGCGCGCCAGTACGCGAACGGCTTCGCCGACGTCTTCGATTGCAGCGCGGCAACGGCAGCGGCGATTCGTGAAGGACAGCTCGAAAACGCCACGCTGGAAGCGTTTTTCTCATTCCTCTGCGGGTGGCCCGATTCGCACATTATGCGCAAGCATGGACTTGGGCTGGCGCAGAGTGTCACGGCCGCGGCGCGCGCGGTACATGCCCGGTGGCACGATCTCGTGACGAATCGCGCGCCACTCGCGGCCGGGGCGGTGCTGGCCCAATGGGATGCCGAACTGAAGACGCGCGGACTGAACCCCGGTACCAGCGCGGACCTGACGGTTGCAACGCTGTTCGTCGCCCTTGCCGCCGCCCCCCCTGATCCGCTCGCCCTCTCTCGCGCGCCGCGACTGGCATGAAACCTGTTAGGTACAGCCACCGTGCATCGGTAGTCCACCGCGCGCCCAGCATGCGCCCTCGCGTGAATGGCGCGCCGCACGCGTCGCCTGTGAGGGCGCCAATCAGAAAGTTGATGTCCATCCATCGGAGGAACAGCATGGCCAAGATCAATCGCGTCCTGGTAGGGGAATCGCTCGTCGGGGACGGCAATGAGGTCGCGCATATCGATTTGCTCATGGGGCCGCGCGGCTCCGCCGCCGAAACCGCGTTTTGCCACGCGCTCACGAACAACAAGGACGGTTTCACCTCGCTTTTGGCTGTCGTCGCGCCGAACCTCGCCACGAAGCCCAACACGGTAATGTTCAATAAAGTCACGATCAAAGGCGCCAAACAGGCTGTGCAGATGTTCGGGCCGGCTCAGCATGCCGTCGCGATGGCCGTGGCCGATTCCGTCGAAGACGGCACCATCCCCAGGGACGAAGCGGACGATATCTTCATCTGCGTCGGCGTCTTCATTCACTGGGAAGCCAGCGACGATCAGAAGATCCACGACTACAACTACAAGGCGACACGCGAGTCCATCCAGCGCGCGGTGGCGGGTACCCCGAGCGCAGCGTCCGTCGTCGAGCAAAAGGGCAAAGTCCATCACCCGTTCTCGCCGAGCTGAAGCGTAGCCGTTACCGTGCCGCGCGAGGCCTGTCGCGACGCGCGGCACGCATCGTCGACGCCGCGCGCGAATGGGCGTATCGTTGATCAGGGTCTTTCCGGGACGATCGAATCAGAGGCGACCAATATGTTCAACAGTGCTCGCATGATGCTTGTCTGCGCCGCGCTCGCGTCGGCATTCGCGGGCGAGGCCTGGGCTGCCGGCGACGCGACGGGCCGCGCGGGTGCGGCTCGCGGCGGCTACGACTACCCCACGCAGGGACGCGTCGAATATGTCCTGACCTGCCTCGACGAGAACGGCCACGATTTCGCGAACGTCTATAAATGCTCCTGCGTCATCGACAAGATGGCGGCAGTCCTACCCTACGACGAATTCGTCGGCCAGCAGACGTTCGCCCGCTATGCCACGCTCGGCGGACAAGGCGGAGCGGAGTTCCGCGTCGACCATGCCAAGGACGAATCGAAGGCTTTCCGAACGCTGAAGGCTAATGCCTATCGGGCCTGCGGTCTGACGGGTGCACTGACGGCCACGAAATAAACCGATGCGCGCGGTGGCTCGGCCCGGCTGGCACGGCCGGTCCGGCACGTCTTCTCGTCTAATTGGGCTGGCCCGGAACCAACCCGGCGCCGAGCGATGCCCAGGTATACGCTGTGTTGCCCGCCACGGGGCGTCGACGCTCGATGACCACACCTACGGCCTTCACGTCGTCGAACTTGGCCGGCTTGGCGATCGCCACACGGACCCAATGTGCGCCAAAGTCACGAATGAGGCACTGCGCAACCTTCTCGGCCAGAGCCTCCAGGAGCTTCACGCCATGCGTCGCCAGCAGTTCGTGAAGCGTCGCGCGCACCGCCGCGTAATTGATCGTGTCTTCGATGCAGTCGGTCGAGCAGGCTCTCAGCGACGGTACGCCGATGGCGAGATTCATGCGCACGGCCTGGGGCACATGCAGCTCGCTCGCGTCGATTCCGATGACCGTTTCGCCAACGAAGTCTTCGATGAAAACGATATCAAGCGCATTGGCGGCCTGCCGCTCCGACGGCATACCGGCTTCATGGCCGTCCGGCACAGCGGTCGAGCTCAGACGGGTGGCATCGATTCGATCCATGGTGCGCTCCGCCGCAAGGCGGCAAATGAATAGACAAAAGAGCACAGCAAGCGCTCGCGCGTAACAGGCTGTACCGGCTTTGCAACAACGGCAGGCCGCGAGGGGCAACAAAACCGCATCCCTTCAGTAAAGCAAGAAGTACGCTAGGGGTTACCCACAGAATGCGACTTCTTGTTGAACCCGCGCGCCATCGAGGGTAAAGTTTTTTGAATGCTGGAATGTTTATTCCAAAGCATGAGCCGTCGCGCACGCGGGCATGAGAACCCGCGGCGCAAGGGGACAACGTTAATGAGAGCGGCACTTGGCGAGCGGCGGAAAAACGCCGCACGAGGTGTGCGCCGTGGAGACAACCCCATGTCATTGCTCGCTGACAGCAGCTCGCACGTTCGTGAAGTGCTGAATGTCGTCAATCACCACCTGCCGTCCCGGCCGATGAGCGAGCCCGTCGCTCAATCGTGGGTCCGCTGCGTCAACGAGTTCAAGCTGGATCCAGGCCGGTTCGTCACGCCTCCCGTGCTGACCGATTACGAGCTCGCCGCGCGCCGTGAAGCGGTTGGCGATCTGATCGCGTGCGCCAAGCTCGAGATGACGACGCTCTACCAGCAACTCGCCGACCCCGATCTGGCCGTAGTGCTCGTCGATGCCGATGGTGTCATCGTGCATCAAGTCTCGTCGGTCCCGTTCGCGGAAGCAGTCGCCGCCGACGGCTTCCGAATCGGCGCGCTCTGGAGCGAACGCGAGGCCGGCACCAACGGCATGGGCACCTGCATTGCCGAGCGCGACTGTATCGCCGTATGTCAGCACGAACATTTCTATACGCGCTATACGTCGCTCACCTGCACGGCCGCGCCGATCTTCAACGATCGAGGCGAAATAGCCGGCGTACTCGATGTGACGAGTCGCTCGAAGCTTTTGCAGCAGCATTCGCTCGTGCTCGTCGGCATGTCGCGCCAGATGATCGAAAACCGGCTGTTGAGCGCGCGTTTTCGTCATGTGAACATGATTCAGTTTCATAGCCGGCCGGAATTCGTCGGTACCCTGCATGGCGGCAAGCTCGCCGTCGATGACGACGGCACGATTCTCGCCGCCAACCGCAGTGCGGCGTTCCAACTCGGTTGCCGTTCACTGGACGAGCTGCGCGGCAAGCGCATCGACGAGGCGTTCAACGCGTCGCTCGAAGACATGATCGCGCGCAGCATCCGCGGCTCGTTTCATCCCATCACCGTCTATAGTGCGAGCGGCACGAACCGCTTTTTCCTCGTCGCGCAAACGCCGCAACCGACGAGCAGCACGCGCTTCGGCAGCGTCACGCCTGAGCCGGCCGCTCGCCGTCCGGTTCAGGATGCAGGCGCGGCGCCGAGCCGACTGGACAAGATCTCGCACCTCGAATTCGGCGATCCGCGCATGGCCTCGCAGATTCAGCTCGCCGCGCGCGTGATTCAGCGCAAGATTCCGATCGTGGTGCGCGGTCAGACCGGCACCGGCAAGGAAGTCTTCGCGCAAGCGCTCCATAGCATCAGCCCGCTCGCGACCGGGCCGTTCGTGCCGGTGAACTGCGCCTCGCTGCCGGAGAACCTGATCGAGAGCGAACTTTTCGGCTATCGCGCCGGCGCGTTTACGGGCGCGCAGCGCGAAGGCCGCCGCGGCAAAATCGTGCAGGCAAACGGCGGCACCCTTTTTCTCGATGAGATCGGCGATATGCCGCTCGCTTTGCAGGCGCGCCTGCTGCGCGTCATCGAACAACACGAGGTGACGCCGCTCGGTGCCGAGACGACGGTGAAGGTCGAATTCCAGCTCATCAGCGCGAGCCATCGCAATTTGCTCGAACTCGTGCAAAGCGGACAGTTTCGCGAGGACCTCTACTATCGGCTCAAGGGGATCGAAATCAATCTGCCGTCGCTCGCCGAGCGTGTCGACAAACTTGCGCTGATCCATCACCTGCTCGAATCCGAAACCGACGATCCGCCCGAACTCACAGAGCAAGCGCAGCGGGCGCTGCTTGGCTACAGCTGGCCTGGCAATATCCGGCAGTTGAGGCACGTGCTGCAAATGGCCATTGCGTTATCCGACGGTCAGGCGATCC
The DNA here is from genome assembly GCA_966421005.1 of uncultured Paraburkholderia sp. GTDB lineage: Bacteria > Pseudomonadota > Gammaproteobacteria > Burkholderiales > Burkholderiaceae > Trinickia. The sequence goes on along the minus strand of CBJLAJ010000049.1, from coordinate 3,675 downwards.
AGTGCGCGCATCTGCCGTCGGAAGTCCTGCAGGGTCAGACTGCGGGCGCACTGCCGGCCGTGCCCGTCGCACCGGCAAGCGCATCGCATGCGGCCGCGGCACCCACGCTGCCTCACCTTACCGAGGATGCGGACATCTCATCGCTCAATGCAATCCAGATCAAGGAGCGCGAAACGGTGCTTTCGATGCTCGACGAGCATCGCTGGAATGTGAGCAATGTGGCGAAGGCGCTCGGCATCAGCCGCAATACGCTCTATCGCAAGATGCACCGCCTGCATATCCGCTTGTCGCACGACGGCGCCCCTATTCCTCTCGACGCATGACCCAAGCGCCCGCCCGTCACCTCACCGAATTCAAACCGGATGCCCGATTCGCGTGGTGCGTGACCGGCTCGGGCCACATGCTCGAGGAATCGCTGGCGCTTGCGCTGCGGTTGCCACGCACCGATCTGTTTCTCTCCAGGGCGGCGGAAGAAGTATTGCCGCTTTATGGCTGGCCGCTCGAGCGCCTGCGCGAACAGTTTCGCGTGCTGCGCGATAACAGCGCCAGCGGTGTGCCCGTCGGTATGCTTTATCACGGCATGTATCACACGGTGATCATCGCGCCGGCCACGAGCAATACCGTCGCCAAATGTGCGTTCGGCATCTCCGATTCGCTGCCCACCAACATGTACGCGCAAGCCGGCAAGCAGTGCATTTCCAGCATCGTGTACGCATGCGATACCGAGCCGACTGTCATCACACAGAGCCCCGACGAATGGGTCGAACTGCGGCCGCGCGCGATCGAGCTCGACAATGTCGAGCGCCTCAAGCGCTTCGAGCACACGGCGCTCGTCACTTCGCTCGATGAATTGAGGACAGCCCTCGACGAGCGGCTCGCAGCACTCGATCTCGCATGGACCACATCCTCTTCCTGACGGGCCGCCTCGCCGAGCCCAGCTTGCGGCGCGTGCTTGACGGTATGGCGCCAACGTCTTTCACTTGGGAGGTGCGCGAGCTCGGGCTACAAGTCGCCGCGCTGATGACGGCCGATATGATCCGGCGGCGTCTGCCCTCGCCTGTGCCCGCGGCACGTGTGATCGTGCCGGGCCGTTGCCGCGGCGATCTGCAAGCACTGTCCGAGCATTACGGCATTCCCGTCGAACGCGGCCCCGAGGAAGTGAAAGACCTGCCGCAGTTTTTCGGGCGCGAGGCGAAGCCCGTCGATCTGTCGCGCTACGACACGGCGATCTTTGCGGAAATCGTCGATGCGCCCCGGCTCGATATCGATGGCATCGTCGCCCGCGCGCGCGAATATGCCGCGCAAGGCGCCGATGTGATCGATGTCGGATGCCTGCCGGAAACGGCGTTTCCTCATCTCGAAGATGCGGTTGCCGCATTGAAGCGCGAAGGGTTTCGCGTCAGCGTCGATTCGATGCGGACCGAAGAGCTCGTGCGCGGAGGACATGCGGGCGCCGACTATTTGATGAGCTTGAATATCGATACCCTTTGGGTTGCCGACGAGGTGGCGTCTACGCCCATTCTCGTCGCGCGCGAGCCGAGCGATACGGCATCGCTCGATGCGGCCGTCGATGCGATGCGCGCGCGTGGGCGCGCGTTTCTCGCCGACCCGATTCTCGATCCGATTCCGTTTGGATTGGCTACGTCGATTGCGCGTTATGTGGGCTTGCGGGAGCGTTACCCCGATGTGCCGATCATGATGGGTGTCGGCAATGTGACGGAGCTGACCGAGGCCGATACGAGCGGGATCAATGCAGTGCTGCTGGGCATGGCCGCGGAGCTGCGCGTATCGGCGATCTTGACGACTTCGGTGAGCCGGCATGCGCGTCGCGCCGTACGCGAAGCCGATGTCGCTCGGCGTGTCATGTATGCGGCGCGCGAGGCGCAGGTGTTGCCGAAGGGGATGGGCGGCGAGCTGGCCACGGTTCATGAAAAGCGGCCTTTTCCGTATAGCACGGCGGAGATCGATGAGTTCGCGCAGGGCGTGCGCGATCCGAACTTTCGCGTGCAAGTGGCCGAGGACGGGCTGCATGTTTATAACCGCGCCGGTCATTGGCGCGGTGTCGATCCGTTTGCGATTTATCCCGAGCTCGATTTTGGAACCGATGCGGGGCACGGGTTTTACATGGGCGTGCAGTTGGCGCGCGCGGAGATTGCGTGGCAGTTGGGCAAGCGGTTCAACCAGGACGAGGCGCTCGATTGGGGCTGTGCGGTGGAGCGGGCCGAGGAGGATCTCGGGGCGTGGTGCGCGCCGGGGACGACGATGAAGAAGTGAGGGTTGTCGCGAGCCGAGAATCGCGCCAAATTAGTCGCCACGAGATTCGCCAATGTTTTCCGATCAATGCAGTACATGATTGAAAACAAAGCGATTTTTGTTGTAAAATCCGCCGCACTTCCCGCAAAAATAGTCGCCACAGGACTCGCCACACCCTGCCCTGCCATCTGCTTATGAGTGAAAGCGCCGGTTCATACCATTACGACAGTCCGCACCAAATGCTGCCCATGCTGCCGGGCGAGCACAAGCTTGACGGCCTGCGGTTGCTCGCGGCCGAAGTCATTGCGGGCGCTGGTGGTCTCGCCGCACACGGCATGCCGCAATTGCGCGAACTGCTGCGCGAAGCACTTCGGCCGATGAACTCGTACTATACGAACAAGATCGAGGGTCAGCACACGGAACCGCTACTGATCGAGCGGGCCATGCGGCAGGATTTTTCGGGCAGTCCAGACGAGGCACGCCGTCAGCGCATCGCCATCGCGCATATCGACACGGAGCGCTGGAGCGAAACAGTCTGGACGTCGTTCGATTCGGCGACGTTTTTTACGCAGGAAACGGTGCGCGAGATTCACCGGCATCTGCACGCTCAACTTCCGCCCGAAGATCTTACCCAGAAGGGAGACAATGGCGAGACGGCCGCAGTAGCCCCCGGCGAATGGCGTATACGTGGCGTACGCGTGCACCGTCACGTCCCTCCCGATCCCGCCTGCATTCCCGCGTTCATGCAGAAATGGCATGAGGGCTATCGGTACGCTCGCGCCGGAGAAACTGCGCTTATCGCGCTTGCCGCAGCCCATCACCGTCTCGCCTGGATTCATCCGTTCCTCGACGGCAACGGTCGCAGCGCACGGTTGCACACACATATCGGACTCGCCGCGCTCGGACTGACTCACGGGCTGTGGTCCCCTATGCGCGGTCTGGCAAGATCGCATTCGCAATATTATGAGCGACTGATTGCAGCCGATCAGCCGCGCCACGGTGATCTCGATGGCCGCGGCAATCTGACTGAGCGCGGCTTGATCGAGTTCATCGAATACTTCCTTGGCATTTGCCTCGATCAGATCCGGTTTATGGGCGGCATGCTTGACCTTCAGGCGTTCGAGACGCGCTTGGCGCAAATGCTTGCCGCGCTCAGCCAGGACGAGGACACCCGATTTTTGCGGACGGAAGCGGCAGTGCCACTCGCCTATCTCGCGACAGTCCATTCCATGGACCGGTCGCGGTTCAAGGCGATGACAGGACTCGCGGGGCGCACAGCGGATCGCGTAGTCGCCGATCTCTTCAAGGTTGGCGTTTTGAGCTCGCCCAGTCCTCGTGGGCCGGTGGAACTCTCGATTCCGCTGTCGCTGTTTCGGTGGTTGTTTCCGCGGCTTTGGCCGGAGGCGGAGGGGACGGGCGTTT